>DATDAG010000297.1:0-4818 GCA_036525495.1 Anaerolineales bacterium | reverse complement strand
GATCGTCTTTAATCCCCAAGCCTTTCGTTGTGGGATTGGGCGTGCGGCTTAGTCCAACTCGGACAGATGCGGCGGCACAATGTCCCTTTCCTCTGTCTGTCTTCCCTTCCGCCGCATCAATCCTTAATTCGTTGGGCGGCCTGATTAAAGAATGACAAAATATAGATGGAAACAAATATCGAAGCAAAAAGGTTGGTTATCAATCCACAATTTGCTAATCAAAGGCAAGCGGCAATAAATGGATTGCGATTAGAAGAAATCGATAGTCCGATTGTTGAAATTGAGTTGGTTCTAGCTGAAAGGAATACCGCTATAATGAACATAATCCCCGCCCCACCCCGTCGCGGCTGACGCGGGAGCTGTTAGAATGAATTCGAATAACATGCACCAGGGAAAACCAGAAATGGTGACTGTTGAGTTTTTGAGTATAGATAACCTTATCAAAGGGTATTTCTTCCCGTCTCCTGGAAATAACCCAATTGCTACAGTGCTGTTTTTACAGGGATTTCCTGGAATAGAAGGCGATGAACTCATCTGCGCAAGGTTAGCGCGAGAGAATGTCAATGTCCTAACCTTCAATTACCGGGGAACGTTTGGGAGTGCAGGGCATTTTTCTTTTAGCAATGCAGTGGTCGACATTGGCGCAGCACTACAATTTATTCGCCAGCCACAGCTACAGAATACATACTCAATTGAATCAAATAAGATTGTTCTGGGCGGGTGGAGTTTTGGGAGCGGGATTGTATTTGCTGGGGCGGTACGAGAACCTGAAGTAAGAAAGATATTCACCATATCAGGAAGAGACTTTAGCAAGGAGGCTCGAAAAATCGAGCAAGAACCTGAATATGCTCAGGAAGCCACTATTAATTTAGCTGCCATCCGAGTTCCGAAAGGCCCTGTAAATTATCGAGATGATTTACTGTCCGATTTGGTTGAAAACAAAGAGACATTCGAGATAGAGCAGCAAATACCCTATCTGATAGATCGAGATATCCTGTTGATTGGAGGATGGGATGATGAGATATCCGCAATAGAAGATCACATCCTTCCTGTGTACCGATCTCTTTCAAAGCAAGGGATAAAGGTAAGCATCGAAGCTTTTCAAGATGATCATGAGTTTTCTCAGAGCAAAGATAAGATTACACAGGTCATCGCAAATTGGTTGAAAGAAGAGTAAATTTCTTATGCGTTCTAACCCATGTTGCACGTGACCCGGATGCGCTGGAAGATGAATGGCGCATTTTTTAGGTATTTGGAACTGAGCAAAGAAGCGCTCAGGCTAAAAACGCCGGATCACGTGGAAATACCGTTTGCCAGTCAGAAGAAATGGGAAGTAATGGATAAAGAAAACCAAAAAATTATACTCAAAGATGGTCGGGCTTTGGGTTTTGCTGAACATGTGTAGCAATAGGAAACCCCGTGTTGCATTTTCATGGGTCAAGTAGTTCACGTTTGGAAAGACCTGCATCAGAAAATTTGCTCATCCAATTAAATGTTCATTTCAGTAGATCTTCCGGGGCATGGATTATCTGATGTCCAACCTAAACGCCGCTTGACTGATTGGCCCCAAGATATTACGCAATTGGTGGATCATTTAGGTTTGGAAAATTTTTACGTCACGGGACATTCGGCGGGTGGGCCGCATGCTTTAGCTTGTGCGCATGAACTCGCAGAGCGCATCGTTGCTGGAGCAGCGATCAGTAGTGTGGCGCCAATGAGCCGGCCAAGACCATATGATTGTATGACGTATTACAATTAATGCGGAATGGTAAAATGTTGTTTACGGTTTATAATAAACCCAAAAACCCTATTGAATTGTAGATCGTCGGGTTAGCTTGTTAGCAAAGTTTTTCCTTCTAAGTTGGCTTCCACAAGACTGGAACTCATAACCCGGAGGTCGCAGGTTCGAGTCCTGCCCCCGCTACTAAAAGCGCCTGGAAAGGCGCTTTTTCCTTTTTAATATATGGAGTCTACAGGACTGGAACTCATAACCTTGGGGTCGCAGGTTCCAGTCTAGTACTCACTACTTCATGAAAAATGGTGTTTCTATGAACTAAGCTCGTCGGACTCGATGGCGTAAAAAGAATTCACTATGGAGCTTATCAATTTCGTGCATTATTTCTAGGCTGTAGGATTAGGGGGATGAACATGCTCCTTCATCTTGTGTCTCTCAGCAAATTGCCACTTTTGTCCCACTTTCTTTGAGGACGTACAATTCTTGCGTAAAACGGTGAAAACGCACAGATTAAACGGTCGATGTCGCACAGTGGACCAGGGAATGAGTGCTGGTGAAGGAATTGTACACTAAGTGTGCGGCATACTCCGATTTGCTCTTAGTTTTCGCTGGGATTCGCCTTCGAGCTGGATCCGGTGAGCGGTGTGGACAATGCGATCCAGGATGGCGTCTGCCAGGGTAGGGTCGGGGATGCGAAGATGCCAGTCGGTCACTGGTACCTGGCTGGAGATCAGGGTAGCCGCATGCCCGAAACGATCATCTAACACATCCAGAATATCCTGGGCATTCTGGATGGTGATGGCATCCCGCATCCAATCGTCCAGGATCAGCAGATTGGTCTTTGCCAGGGAACGCAGCAGGTTGGACAGGGAACCATCCTGTCTAGCAATGGCCAGGATATGCAGCAAACGGGAAATGCGGTGGTAGCGCACGGTGTAGCCATTACGCGCGGCAGCAACCCCCAGGGCAGAAGCCAGATAGGTTTTGCCACTGCCGGTCGGTCCGAGCACCAGAATATTGTGGCGGCTGGCGATCCAGCCGGGCTGTCCAAGCTCCAGGATCGAGCGGCGGTCAAGTCCACGCGAGGGGGAGAAATCCAGTTCTTCGAGTGTAGCCTGCATGGGGAATTTGGCGGTACGGATGTTGCGCTTGATGCGGTTTTCACGTCGCTGGGTACACTCAGCATCCACCAGCAGGGACAAGCGGTCTTCAAAGGTCAGGTCATTGTATTTGGGATTAGCCTGCTGCTCACGCAATGCGTTGCGAAAGGTGGACAGGCGTAGTTCCCGCAGTTGGTCATCGAGGGCTTGTAGGGTCATCAGGTCTCCTTGTCATTGATAATATTCGTTGCCGCGCACGTTCTCGTGCACAGGCAAAGGTGTCTCGGGCGAATCGGTTTTTTCAAGACGTTCCAGTTCGGACTTCACATCACGATATGAGAACAGGCGCGCTTCCAGCAGGATCTGACAAGCTATTTCCAATTGTTCGTGCGGATGTTTGCGTGTCAGGTTGAGAATGCCGAGACAGGAACGATAGGCATGTTGTGGGTAACGCCTGGATCTCAACAAGGCGGTGATGTAGGCAGACGTATGGGGACCGATCTTTTTCGCTTCGCGCTGGAACCAGTCCCCATTGGCGTTGTGCACGAAACGATGATGGGCAGGCATATGTGCAGGACGGGTGGAGAAGCGTCCCTGGACCAGGCTGCGCGGATGCACACTCACTTGTACTCCATGATGAAAGATGGATACCATGCTCTCAGTGGCACGGATACGCACTTCCTGCCGCACCAGGTGATAAGGAACGCTGTAATAATGCCCTTCGAAGGCCACGTGATAATCGATATTGACTTTGGCGTTCTTCCAGGTGGCAAATTCATACGGGCGTTCCGGCAGGGGATGCAAAGCAGGTTGGTCCAGTTCTTCGAACAACGCCCTGCGAGATTTCCCCAGGTGGGTCATCTCACGCTCGTTCAAGGCCTGGAGTAACGGTGCGATGGCGCGGTTGGCCTCGCCAATGCTGAAGAAGGTTCGCTTGCGAAGTGGTGCCAGCACCCAGCGCTCCACGTTCTGCACACCGTTCTCGGCGTGGGCTTTGTCGCGGGGTTTTCTCACCCGGGCAGGCAGGACCGCTACTCGATAATGCTCAGCAAGCTCTTGGTAACTGGGGTTCAGTTCGGGCTCATAGCGGTGTGGTGTTTTTACACCTGACTTGAGATTGTCCGGGCAGATGGTTTTTGGGACACCCCTGAAGAAGGTGAGCGCACGCACATGGCCGCTCAACCAGTGAGCCAGTTCCTGCGAAGACTGGACCTCGGCATAGATATAGTTGCTGGCTGGCAGGGTGGCCACAAAAACCTGCGCCTGGCTGATCTCCCCGGTTTCTGGGTTGCTGATCGGTACGGTCATGCCCGCATAGTCCACCTCCATCTCTTCCCCGGCTTTGCGGGGCAGCCGCATGGTGTTAGTTTTGGATTTGTTCCAACGCTGATAATGCAACCGGAACTGGGTGTATCCATACCCATCCGGGTGTTTCTCGCGGTATTCCTGCCACAGCAGGGTCAACGTTACGCCTCGCTTGGATAGTTCACGGTGAATCTCTTCACAATCCGGCATCGGACGGGTGGCTTTGCTTCTTACCTGTTTCTCGGGAAATAACTGTCGATACAACGCATCTTCACTCAGTTCTTCCGGCAAGGGCCACCCCAAACTGGCCTGCTCTGCCCGCGCCAGATATTCTCCCACCGTGCTGTTGGAAACGTTACAGATCCGGGCGATCGCCCGGTTGGATAATTCTGCTTCGTGATGTAATCGGATGACTTCTCTGATCTTGCGCACTGGTAATCGCTCCTGCGGCATCCTGACCTCCTCAATGATTTGGAAGTAGGATACCCCGTTCTGTGTGATTTCCAGCGCTTCATCCCCCATCCTGAGTGTGCGGCATCAACCGTTTTAGGTGTGCGGCATACTCCGTTTAACCTGTGCGACTTGAACCGTTTTAGGTGTGCGGCTTGCTCCGTTTTATGCAAGAATCACTTTTTATTATATTTCTATTCTTCGCAGCATCAACAACGAAAGTCCCTC
>DATDAG010000296.1:0-3499 GCA_036525495.1 Anaerolineales bacterium | reverse complement strand
CCAACAACGGATTGATCGGCGTGTGGGGACGCGCGAACGAACAGGGCGCGTGGGAATTAGGCTTCGAGGTTGAGAATGATCTCGCGAAGGCTCTTAAAGGCAAATCTGTATATATTGTCGGTGCGGATCCTGTGGGCGACGACCCTAAACTAGCAAAAGCCCTTGAAGGCGCGGCGTTCGTCGCTGTGCAGGATGTGATGGAAACTGCGACCACCGAGATCGCCAATGTGGTGCTCCCCGCGCAGGCTTTCACCGAACGCGAAGGGACTCTCACCTCGGGCGAGAGACGCGTACAGCGCTTCTATCAAGCCGTGCCTGTAACGGGTGATGCCAAGCCCGATTTTGCGATCACTTCGCAGATCGCGCGTCACATGGGCGTAATCCTTGAAGGCACGTCGGTGTCGGCGGTGTTCGAGATTTTGAGCGAGTCGGTCAAGTCTTTCAATGGTCTGACTTATACAAGGCTCGCCGAAGTGAAGGAACAATTCCCCATCGTTGGGCGCAGTGATTTGTATTATGGCGGCACAACGTATGAGAATACGAAGGGGCTGGGTGCACATCTGTCGGTGGCGGCGGGGCGGGGTGAAAAGGTAAGCATTCCCCGGGTCCAAAAAGAAGCGGCTCTCCGTCCGAAGGAGAAAGAGTTGCTCGGCATCCCCGTCACAAAGCTGTACGACCGCGGCACGACTGTTGTGCCTGCTGAATTGTTGAGCGAGCGCATCGGTGAAGCGAGCATCTTGCTGAATCCCGCGTCGGCTGAGATGCTGGGCGTGGCGGAAGGGCAGACCGTGAGTGTGAGTTTTAACGGCGTGAGCGGTGAGGCGGTTGTGGAACTCGATGAGACCGTTTCGGCGGGTGTGGCGTTGATCCCGCGTTCGATGGGGTTGGCGATCCGCGAGCCTGTGGCTGTAAAGGTGAAATGATGTTATCGGATTGGACTCTCTGGCTCGAATGGTTTATCAAGGCGTTGATCGTGACGCTCGGACTGTTAACGGGCTTTGCGTATCTGACATGGTATGAACGCCGCACACTGGCTCGCATTCAGGCGCGCATCGGTCCGAATCGTGCGGGACCTTTTGGTTTGCTCCAACCCATCGCGGACGCGGTCAAGTTGATCTTTAAAGAAGAGCTCGTCCCTGCCAAAGCGGACAAAGTGTTGTTCTTTTGGGCGCCTGTCATTACGCTTGTGCCTTCCATCATTATCGCGGCAGTCATCCCGTGGGGAACGGCAATTGATTTCTTTGGTCGCAAAGTGAATTTGTTCGTCGCGGACATCAACGTGGGTGTGTTGTATCTGATGTCCATCGCTTCGATCGCGGTCTATGGTATCGTGCTGGCGGGTTGGTCTTCGAACAACAAGTACGCGATGTTGGGCGGACTTCGCTCATCGGCGCAAATGATATCTTATGAACTTGCGCTCGGTCTTTCGTTCGCCACTTCGATCATCCTTGCGGACTCGATGCGCATGGTGGATATTGTAGAATCGCAGCGGAGTCTGTGGTTCGTGATCGTCCAACCTGTGGGCGCGATCATCTTTTGGATTGCGACCCTCGCGGAAGTGAACCGCGCTCCGTTCGACATGCCCGAAGCCGAGCAGGAATTGACGGCTGGTTATCACAGCGAATACTCCGGCATGAAATTTGCTCTGTTCTTCATGGCGGAATACCAGAAGATGATCGTGGTCAGCGCGATCCTGGCGGCGTTGTACTTTGGCGGGTATCTTGGTCCGTTCGTGGACCAATACCCGATCCTCGGACCGATATACATGATCATCAAGATCGTTATCCTGTTGTTCTTCATGATCTGGGTGCGCGCCACCTGGCCCCGCATCCGTTACGACCGCTTGATGGCTTTCGGTTGGAAGGTCATGCTTCCGCTTTCGCTCATCATTACCTTCGTCACCGCCACAGGCATCCTGCTGGCGGATTTGTACAACAATCAGATGTTCTTCTGGGCGATCCCCCTTGTTTCCATCCTTATCGGTTTGTTTACTGTTGTGTTCATCTATCGTACTTTGAGGAGACTCCCGTATGAGCGTGCTTGATCCCCTTGTTGAACTGGTGCGCGGTCTAGGCACCACGCTCAAGATGGCGTTCGAACGCCCTGTCACTTTCCAATATCCCGAACAGAAACGCCCGGTTCGTCCACGTTTCCGAGGTCGTCACGTGTTGAAGCGTTACGATAACGGACTCGAGAAGTGTATTGGGTGTTCGCTGTGCGCCGCCGCCTGTCCCGCGGATGCGATCTTCGTGGAAGCCTCCGAGAACACGGACGAAAAACGCTTCTCTCCTGGAGAGCGGTATGCCTCGACCTACGAGATCAACATGCTTCGCTGTATCTACTGCGGGTTCTGCGAAGATGCCTGTCCCACGGAGGCGATCGTGCTCGGCGATAACTACGAACTTTCTTTCTACGACCGCAAGTCCGCGATCTACACCAAAGAAAGCCTGCTTGAACCCGTCCTTACTGTGGATATGACCACACCCCTCAAAGTGGAGGCTGGCATATTCACCCGCTCGGTCCCCGAAATGAAAGACCCACAGGATTAGTGAGTGACCATGTCTGGTGATCTGATACTCTTTCTTATTCTTTCCCTTGTTGCCATCGCAACGGCTTTGGGCATGTTGTTGAGTCGTAATGCGGTCTATTCGGCGTTGTTCCTCGTGTTGAACTTCATCACGGTGGCGGTGTTCTATCTTTTGCTGGGTGCACCGTTCATTGCCATGGCGCAGATCACGGTCTATGCTGGCGCGATCATGGTGTTGTTCCTGTTCGTGATCATGTTGCTCGGCGCGGAGAGTTTGCCGAAAGGGGATGCCCTTCCCTGGCAGAAACCGCTTGCCGCGACACTGGCGATCATCCTTGCCGTGGAGGCAACCTACCTGCTCGTGACGAAAGCCCGCCCCGCTGGCGACATCCTTGCCCCCGAAGGATCGGTCAATGCGATGGAGAGCATTCGTCAGTTGGGCATGTCGCTGTTCAGCGATTACCTCCTGCCCTTTGAGGTGACGTCCGTTGTGCTGCTGGTTGCGATGGTGGGAGCAATCGTCCTGACCAAAAAAGAGAAAGGGGAGCAGAAGTAATGGTCCCTGTCGAGTATTACATCATTCTTTCGGCGGTGTTATTTACCATTGGTGTGGCGGGCGTGCTCATCCGCCGCAACGCGCTCATCATTTTCATGTCCATCGAGTTGATGCTCAACGCTGCAAACCTTGCCATCGTGGCGTTCAGCAGTGTCATCAAAAGTTACAGCGGGCAGATCTTCGTCTTCTTTGTCATCGCGGTCGCGGCGGCGGAGGTGGCGGTTGGTTTGGCGCTGATCGTTGAGATATTCAAGTCCAAACGCAGTATTGACGTGGACCAGATGAGCAGCCTGAAGGGATAACGTATGTTATTGAGTGAAGCAACTACCACAGGCTTTTTCTCCTTGGCCCCCTGGATCGTATTCTTTCCGGTCATCGGGTTGTTATTGAATATCATCATCGGTGGCAGGCTTCCT
>DATDAG010000295.1:0-11191 GCA_036525495.1 Anaerolineales bacterium | reverse complement strand
TCTTCGGTCTCGCCTTGCCTGCCAAGGCTCAACGAAACACTGCGGATGTTGGGCACATGGTAACCGGAGATGGTTCTATGAAAATTGTACTCCGATAATACCCTTGAATGCAGGTCAATCACTATGCTGCAAAAGTCGAGTAATAACTAAAATGGAGGAAAGTATGACAAGTAAAGTAAAAAAAGATAAACCTGAAGTGATAATCCGCAACTGGAAGGAAAAGGACATCCCAGCCATCGTCAAACTACATGAGGATGTATACGGGCATGTTTATTCGAAAGCGGAACTTTATAACAAGCGTAAATACCGAATGCAATTTAAAAAATTCCCCGAAGGTCAGTTCCTTGCGGAGGTGAACGGGGAGATCGTTGGTTATGCCACATCCCTGATCGTACAACTAGACGATGAAAACCCGTATCGCTACCCCGAACTTTCAGGGAGCGGGTCGTTCAGTCCGCATACACCGTCTGGAGATACATTATACGGAGCGGATATTGCAGTCCACCCTGATTATCGTGGCTTTGCAATCGCCGGTGAAATCTACAAAGGACGCAAGAGCATCATCAAGAAATTCAACCTGCGCCGCATGATCGCATACGGGCGGATCCCCGGATACCCCGAACACATGGACAAACTAACGCCGGAAGAATATGTGGAGCAGGTAGTAAAGGGGAAGATCAAAGACTCCGCACTGAACGCACACTTGAAGGCAGGATATAAAGTAAAAAAAGTTGTATTCGACCTGATGCACGACAGCGAGAGCATGGACTATTGCACCTATCTCGAATATCTCAACCCAACCTTCAAGGAAAAACGCAGCTTGATCACTGGCACACCGGCCAACCGTCCAGTCAGGAGGATCCGTGTTTGTGCTGCCCAATATTTGATGCGTCCCGTCAAAAGCTGGAGAGACATGGAAAAAAACGTCGAATTCTTCGTTGAAACCGCGGACACCTACGATTCACATTTCCTTGTCATGCCCGAATATTTCACTGCCCAAATGTTTTCAACCATGCCGCGCGATCTGGATCCAACGAAAGCGATACAAAGGCTGGCAGGTATGGAAGACAAATACATTGCCATGTTCAAACGGTTTGCGAAAAAACATCAACTCTATATCGTTGGCGGCTCGACCGCGGTACTCCGTAAAGACGGACAGTTGTATAACGTATCTCATTTCTTCACGCCGCGCGGCAAGGTCTACACACAGGACAAGCTTCACATCACGCCCTTCGAACGCGAGATGTGGAATATCCGTCCGGGACACGGTTTGAAAGTGTTCGACACTCCGATGGGACGCGTTGCAATCCAAGTTTGCTACGACATAGAGTTCCCGGAACTTGCACGTCTGCTCGCCCTCACAGGTGCCGAGGTGATCTTCGTCCCGTTCAGCACGGATGAGAAAAAAGCGTATCATCGCATACGATTTTCAGCACATGCGCGTTCCGTCGAGAATTACATCTACACGGTTATCGCAGGCAACGCAGGCAACCTGCCCAACAGACAATACTTGTTGAACTATTCCCAAAGCGCCATCATCACGCCCAGCGACTTTGCCTTCCCACCCCATGCGGTCGCGGCAGAAGCGGACCCGAATGTTGAAACCGTCGTCGTGGGCGAACTCGCCCTTTCGAACCTTGCAAAACAACGCGAGGTCGGAAGCGTCAAACCGTTATATGACCGCCGAACCGACATCTTTGAACTCAAATCAAAGATTCCGATCGAGATCATTCACGTGGATTAATGCAGAATCAAAAGTCCCGCAGATAATGCGGGACTTTGTTTTTACAGCAAGGGCGACCCTTCAAGGTTTGTTGAAGCGGCCACTTCTTCATGACGGGTCGCCCCTGCTAAAAAATCACTGGAAATACTGCAACGCAAGCCTCAAACGTTCCTCCACATCCTCGGGCGTATCCTTTGCAATGGACTGGATCGCGGCCTGCGCCTCAACAACGGAATAACCCAACGCCGTCAACGCGGCAAGCACCTCGCTATCCTTGTCAGACATCGCCGCAATTTTCCCAAGCGCATCCGTCGGTTTCAATTTGTCCTTCAAGTGGAGCCCCATCTTTTGGGCAGTTTTCTTCCCCACGCCAGGCACACGACTCAATATCTCGGGTTCGTCGGCGAAGACCGCGCGTTGTATGGAATCCAATGTCATGGTGGAAAGCACGGATAATGCAACTTTTGGTCCGACGCCATCCACGCCAAGCAGGATGGTGAAAAGTTCGCGGTCTGCCTGGGATTCGAACCCATACAACGTCAACGCATCTTCCCGGACCTGAAGATGTGTGAACAAAAATACCTTTTCCCCGGTTTTGAACTTTGTCCGCATTGTTACAGGGACAAAGACTCGCAGTCCCACCCCGCCCACTTCAAGGATGATGGCATTCTCTTCGATCTGGGAAATCTCTCCACGTAAGGTAGCAATCATGGAACCATTTTTACCACAAAGTACACAAAGAAAATCTGCGAGAATTCAAATCGCTCGTCAATCACCCAACCTTGGTGACCTTCGTGTCCTTCGTAGTTAATCAAACCTCTTTGTATTCAAATGCGTGATCGCGACTGCCAGCGCGTCGGCGGCATCGTCGGGTTTGGGGATGGAGTCGAGTTGCAAAAGCGCGCGCACCATTTCCTGCACCTGGCGCTTGTCTGCGCCGCCGTAGCCAGCCACGGCATTCTTGATTTCTTTCGGAGAGTATTCAAAGGATTCGGTCCCCGCCTTTTGCAGTGCAAGCAAGACCACGCCACGCGCCTGTCCTACTGCGATGCCGGTTGTCACGTTCCTTGCGAAGAACAGTTTTTCAACAGCGGCGGTATCGGGCTTGTGTTCCTTGATAATGTTGCGCATTTGGTCATAGATCATCTCAAGGCGGGCGGGAGCGGTGGCGTCTTTCGCAGTTGAGATAATGCCATATTTAACAGCAACCAGATCCCCGTCACGCGTGAGGCGCACGAGTCCATAGCCAGTTGTAGCGGTACCGGGGTCGATCCCTAATGCGAGGGTCATTGAGTTGGGTAATTACATCCTATTTGGGGACGAACAAGATAGCGTTTCAACGTCCGATATTTTACCTGAATCATCCCATCATGTCCGAGATAATGTATTCCACATCCTCGCCCACACCCAGCAGGGTCGGAGACTTGCGCGTGTTCAACCAATTCATGCCGATAAAATATAAGCTAGGGTATCGTGTGACACCGCGTTTTTGAAGAGCAAAGCCATCTTCATCGATGACAGGTAGTTTCACGAGGCTGTAATCGGCAGTGTACCCGATTCCCCAAATAACAGAGTTGATATTGGATGATTTGAGATCAAGTTCGGTGATCACCTCGGCGGAATATCCATCCTGTAAATTCGGCAATATTTCCTGAGGGAGTTTGATGTTGTTCGTATCAATGTATGTGTCTATCATGGCAATGATTTCTTTTTCGGCTTTGTCCACTTTGGTCAGGTTTTCCATCAGGTCAGGCGCGAGCATCACTTTTCCATTTTGCGCGTTCGCGATGTGACCGAGAAGGGTTACGCCGTCACGCATGAATTGATGCAGGTTGAGAGTGCGTCCGCCGCCTTTGCCGCTCAGGTGAGGGATGCCTGCACGCCTTGCTTTGAGCGAGGGGAGTGTTTCAGGAGTCTGGTTCAAAAAACCCGTATCGAGGAGCCATGTAAAAATGTCCCTGTCGCGATAACGGCGCGGGACGCGCGGCGCAGTGCCCGTGCACAAGTAGACTTTGCGCCCGCTTTGATATAGTTCCTCCGCGATCTGCATACCCGATTGCCCCGAGCCAACCACAAGAACAGCCCCTGCAGGCAATTGACCAGGGTTGCGGTATTGACCCGAATGAATCTGTAAGATCATCTCTGGAATATTCGCACTGAACGCGGGGATCTTTGGTTTTTGGTACGATCCTGTTGCAACAACGACATTTTTTGCCTGATATGTACCGCCGCTGGTCTGGACCTGATAGCCGTTCCCATTTTCCATCGGAGAAACTTCCAGCACTGACGTTTTGAAACGGATCGGCAACTCGAACTTTTCAACATACCTTTCGAAATAAGCCACGATTTCATCCTTTAACAAGAAGCCGTCTGGATCGTTCCCCTCGTAGTGCGCACCAGGGAGTTGAACTGACCAGTTGGGGGTGACAAGGGTAAACGAATCCCAACGGTCGTTGCGCCAGGCATTTCCCGCCTTCTCCGCCGCTTCAAATACGATATGCTCGCGTCCCAGTTGTTTGAGGTGATAACTTGTAGCAAGTCCCGCCTGTCCGCCGCCGATGATGATGGTTTCGATTTTTTCCATTTAGATTCTCCTTTACCGGTAAAGTTAATAGATAGAATGTAAGAGTGAAAGTCACATAAGTTCGATTATATCGTTGCGAAACGGTGTTCTCACATTGAAGGGAACGTTGCCTTGATAACGACATCATTATATTAGCATATTAACTTCCTATACTTCACCCGATGCATTAGGGCAATCGTCTTGCTGACGATTGGAGTAAAATACTCCAAATTATTCGGCTTATTACAAGCCGACTGGAATACACATGTCCGAGTTGACTGCCGACTTTCAATCCCTGCCTGAAGAATACCAGCAAGTCGTTCGGCTGGCGCAGGATACACACAACATCACTGTCGCCCCGCTTCAATTATTAGTGGGAGGCTGGTCGGGCGCGGTTGTTTATCTGGTCAGCGTGGCGTGGAACGAGGACAAACGCGTCGAACATTGCATCCTCAAATTGGATCGCAAAGGCAAGAACGCCAGGTCAGACGAAGTCACGCGGCATAATACTGTCATGGAAAAAGCTGCGCCAGAGTTTGCCCGCGCGCACATCGCCGAATTGGTTTTTGACCGCGTGGAGCATGAAGGCGCCATCGCCATCTTTTATCGTATCGCGGGGGAATCGCTTCAAAAATATCGCCCTTTGTCAAATTATGAACGGCAGACCCAACTCAAGTCCATTTTCGCAGAGACAAACAGGATTTTGTCGAGCGGATGGAATCAAGACTCGACCTTCGAGCAAGCCGTTCATCCGCAAAAGATGTTGGAGAAATGGTTGGGCTTTCGACTGGACGAAGGCGGTAACATCGAGCATTTCATTCAAGAGAAGTCGAACGTAAACGCCGCTGGCTTCCTGATCAATGGACATGTTTTCCCCAATCCTTTGTTGTATGCGCGCAAGACGGAGCCTTGGGGCAAAGTCCGTGCTATGGATATTGCCACAGGTTTCATCCACGGCGACTTAAATACCAATAACATCCTGGTCAAATTTGCAGAGGATAAAGAGACTCTGTCAGGATATTACCTGATCGATTTCGCATTGTTCAAAGAGAACATGCCATTGTTGTACGACCAGCGTTATCTTGAAATGTCCTATCTTATGCTTGCGATGGCGCAGGTCTCATTTGCAAAATGCGTAGATTTTCTCAGCCTGCTTGCCGTGGCAGATGTGCCTGATCCGCATAAGGTGGCGATCGAAATCTCGGGTGTCAGCGCAGTGATCGGGTCGGCAAGAGGCGCGTTTGGCGACTGGGTGCAGGCGAATCATCCAAGTCTGCATGACGACCTGTGGGGACAATACTGGCTTGCAGGAGTCGCGGCGGGGCTGGCATATTGTCACAAAGCGGGGCAGCCTGACGAGCAGAGACTTGCAGGTTTAATCTACGCTGCCGCCAATCTCAAACGATATGCCGCCGTGTTCAAACTCCCACAACCAACGAGCGTTGAATTGTTGTACGACTCGAATCAGGCAGCAGAGTCTTCCGCAACAAAAAAGCCGAAGCACAATCTCCCTGTACAACCAACTCAGTTCATCGGGCGCGCCGCGCAACTTGCCGCGTTGAAGGAAATAATTCTCAAGCCCGATGTGCGCCTCATCACTTTATTGGGACCAGGCGGCACGGGAAAAACACGCCTCAGCCTGCAGGTCGCGCAGGAATCGCTCGAGCATTTCCAAAACGGAGCTTTCTTCGTCCCGCTTGCCGATGATACAGATTCAAACCAATTCATCTCGCGTGTGGCGCAACAACTCGAAGTAAAAGAGGGCGGGCGACCACTGCTCGAGAACCTCAAGGATTATCTGCGCGATAAACACATCCTGCTGGTGCTCGATAATTTTGAGCAGCTCATCTCTGCCGCGCCGGTGGTCGCCGACCTGCTTGCCGCCGCGCCGCACCTGAAGATCATCACCAGCAGTCGTATCGCGCTCCAGTTGCAAGGCGAACACGAATACCCCGTCCCGCCGTTGGGTTTGCCAAGTGCAGATAGCGATGTCAGCGTGGAAGAAATAATGGGACACGAATCAATCGTCCTGTTCGTGGAACGGGCGCATACAGCGCTTCCAAATTTTTCTTTGACAAAAGACAACGCCTCTTTCGTAGCCGACATCTGCCGCCGTCTCGATGGGCTGCCTCTTGCCCTTGAGCTTGCCGCGGCGCGCGTCAAAGTGTTATCACCACAGGCGATCCTTTCAAGACTCGACGACCAACTCAAACTGTTAACAGGCGGGGCGCGCGATCTGCCGACTCGGCACCAGACTTTGCGCAACACATTGGAGTGGAGTTACAGCCTGCTGTATGAGGATGAGAAAAAGCTATATGCGCGTTTGAGCGTCTTTGTTGGCGGATTCACATTCGAAGCTGCCGAAGCTGTGTGCAATTCTGATGACAAACTGGATATTCTTGATGGCGTGACTTCGCTTGTCAATAACAGTCTCTTGCGGCAGGAAAACATGCCGAATGGCGAACCGCGCTTTTCCATGCTCGAGATCATCCGCGCGTATGCAGTGGAACGCCTCAACGAGAGCGGCGAAGCTGACGCCCTGCGCGCGGGGCACGCTCAATATTTTGGAACCATCGTGCTTAATGAGGCGGGTCCACAACTTTACAGCGCGAATGCTCCGCAGTGGCTGGGCTGGCTGGAACGCGAACACGATAATATTCGCGCCACGTTGGCGTGGAGTCAGTCCAACCCTGCGATGATTGAATTTGCTGCGGGACTAGTCATGTCTTTGGTATGGTTTTGGTATCGGCGTGGATATTTCAGTGAAGGGCGTATGTGGTCGGGACGCTTGCTGAATTCTCCCGAAGCACAAACATCGCAGGCTCCTCGCGGGATTGCACTGATGGCAAATGCATTGATGGCGATCTGGCAGGGCGAACAGGACCTTGCTCTGGCTCTTATAAAAGAAAGTCGGGGGATTTGGAACGTTCTTAACAACGAGCAATATATACCGCTCACCACTCTGGGCACAGGCATTGCGTTGATAAACAAAGGGCATGACCGCGAAGCCCAACCCATGTTGCAGGAAAGCCAGAAGCTGTTCAAGGAGCAGAATCATCCCTTCTTTTATGTTCTCTCGAACGTACACCTTGGCAACGTGGAATTGGGTTTGGGCAATATAGAGCAGGCACGCATGCTACATGAGGAAGCCCAGATAGAAGCACGAACCATCAACGATAACTGGCTTTTGAGTTTTGCGCTGAATAATCTGGGAGAAGTTGCGCGCGTACAAGGTAAATACGATCTGGCACGAAAATATTATGAAGAATCCGACAGCCTACTCACGGATACGGGGGATAACGGCGATAAGGCTCGTTTCGTGCACAACCTGGGGTATATCGCCCAGCACGAGGAAGAATTTGAACTCGCTGAAGCCCAATTTAGAAAAAGCCTAAAAATGTTCCGCAAGTTGGGCAATCGGCGCGGTATGGCGGAATCCATGGCTGGG
Organism: Anaerolineales bacterium; assembly: GCA_036525495.1. Classification (GTDB taxonomy): domain Bacteria; phylum Chloroflexota; class Anaerolineae; order Anaerolineales; family Villigracilaceae; genus Defluviilinea. The sequence goes on along the minus strand of DATDAG010000295.1, from coordinate 3,457 downwards.
CTGGCAGGCTTGAAAGCGCGGCAGGGACAGACAGAATGGGGCGCAGTTTTGCTTACGGCTGCAGAGTCGCTGTTGAGATCAGCAGGCGGCGCATGGTGGCCCGCAGATCGGGTTGAAGTGGAGAGAAATCAGGAAATGATCCGCACAGCACTAGGCGATGAGAGATGGACCGCGGCAAAGAAAAAAGGTGAGGTTATGACTCTCGAACAAGCGCTGACGTTCGCATCTGAAACATGAATCAGTTACGCGTCAGTGTTGCCACGTACGATCAGGTGATATTTCCCCACCCTGAAAGCGGAATTACAATGCTGGCGTTGGAACGCAAAGCGACCGTTCTGAAGGATGGCAACATCAACGTCCGTGCGCAACCGTTTGGCGGGGGAGTGAAGATTCTAAATACAAAATCGTTGAAAGAAATAGTTGGGGAAATTCAATTCGACAGTGAACGCTCGAAGCAGGAACAGGATTTTCGTATTTTGATTCAGCCGTCTCAATGGGAGATGGTGAAGGGATATTGCCTGCAACACTTGACGCATCCCGATGACCCTGAACTTGAGTCTGCACCTGACCGTGAGTTGGTGGAGGAGTTCGAAGAGACAATGGGTGTGGCGTTGAAGCGGAGTCAATATAAGGTTGAACCGATGGGTTTTGTTGTTGAAGACAACCCCGCGCAGACGGATAATTGGTACGCCCGCGGATTTCCTACCGTGCGGGTCTATCGGACGTACAAAGTAAATCTTATCGATGCGGAATTGTGCAAGAATCTTCTCGATACCAGTGGACATGTCTCAGATGAAGAACTTGGGAGGTATGCTTTGAAAAACGAAAGGGGACGCGCCAATACGGTCTTAGCCCTGCCGTTGAATTCTGTATCAGAAGCGTGTTTTGTCCTCCCGCCTGAGGCGCGGTACAAGAAGATCAAGGTGGATGGATACGAATTGGATGAAAGCGTGCTGGTCGTACTGGGGGATGTGGATGTGCCGCAGTATCAGAGGTTGTAATGTCATTGCGACGCGCTCTTGTTTTTTGCCCGAAGCAATCCCGACTCGATAAGGAGATTGCTTCGTCGCCCTACGGGCTCCTCGCAACGACATGCAATGTGTAAGGGCGACTCGCCGAGTCTCTCCTACTGGATATTATCTTTTCAACGTTCTGTATTTGACTCGATGCGGGGTCAAATCTTTCCCAAATTTTTCCTGCATCATCGTTTCGTAATCGGACCAGTTGCCGATGTACATTTTGGCTTGCGAGTCACCTTCGAAGGCGATGATGTGGGTGCAGACGCGGTCGAGGAACCAGCGGTCGTGGCTGACGATTATGGCGACGCCCGCAAATTCGGTGATGGCTTCTTCGAGGGCACGAAGGGTGTTGACGTCGAGGTCGTTGGTGGGTTCGTCGAGCATGATGACATTCGATGTTTCGGTAAGGGTCTTGGCGAGATGGACACGGTTGCGTTCTCCGCCTGAGAGCACACCGACTTTCTTTTGCTGGTCGGAGCCCTGGAAGTTGAACGATGAACAGTATCCGCGGGCGTTGATCTTGCGTTTGCCGAGTTCGAGGAATTCTGCGCCGCCTGATATTTCTTCGTAGACGGTTTTCTCAGGGTCGAGGGTGCGGGACTGGTCCACGTAGGAAAGTTTGACGGTTTCGCCGATCTTGATCGTGCCGCTATCGGGGTTTTCTTCTCCAGTGATCATTTTAAGCAGGGTCGTTTTGCCTGCGCCGTTGGGACCAATGATCCCGATGATACTGCCTGGGGGAACAGAAGCAGAAAACTCGTCCAGAATGAGGCGGGCTTCTCCGCTCCCATCGGGGCCGGCATATGTTTTCGTGACCTTGTCAAATTCGAAGACCACGTCTCCGAGGCGCGGACCGGGCGGGATGTAGATATCCAGTTCTTCGCGTCGGGCTTCGGCTTCCTGGTCCAACAATTTTTCGTAGGCGCTGACGCGGGCCTGCCCCTTGGATTGACGCGCCTTGGGCGACATGCGAATCCATTCGAGTTCGCGCTCGAGGGTCTTCTGGCGTTTGGATTCAGATTTCTCTTCGAGGCGGATGCGCTCCTGTTTTTGTTCGAGCCAGGAGGAGTAGTTGCCCTTGTAGGGGATGCCGTAGCCGCGGTCGAGTTCGAGGATCCAGCCTGCGACGTTGTCGAGGAAGTAGCGGTCGTGGGTGACGGCGATGACGGTGCCTTTGTAGTCGCGCAGGTGATGTTCGAGCCAGGCCACGGATTCGGCGTCGAGGTGGTTGGTGGGTTCGTCGAGCAGGAGAATGTCTGGTTCGCTGAGCAGCAATCGGGTAAGCGCGACGCGGCGCTTTTCTCCACCTGATAGGATCTTGATGGGCGTATCCGATGGGGGGCAGCGCAGCGCGTCCATGGCGACTTCGAGATGACTGTCGAGGTTCCAGGCATCGTGCTTGTCGAGACCTTCCTGCAGTTTGGCCTGTTCGGCGACGAGGGCATCGAAGTCGGCATCGAGTTCGGCGAATTTGGCGTTGACCTCATCGAAGCGCGCGAGCATTTCGACGATGGGCTGCACCGCTTCTTTGACGCACTCGATGACGGTTTTGGTTTCGTCGAGTTTGGGTTCCTGCTCGAGCAGACCGTAGGTGTAGCCTTTGGCTTGCGAGATCTCGCCGATGTAGTCTTTGTCGATGCCTGCCATGATGCGCAGTAACGTGGACTTGCCCGCGCCGTTGAGTCCGAGGACGCCGATCTTGGCGCCGTAGTAGAAGCCGAGCGTGATGTCACGCAGGATCTGTTTGTTGGGTGGGACGATGCGCCCCACTTTGTTCATGGAGTAGATTACGAGGGATTCGTTTGACATGGGGTGATTTTATCAGAGAGTAGAGAATGGAGAATAGTTTTTAGAGACGCTGACAAATGCAGATGGATTCTTTTTGGATAATGTGAATCCGCTCCATTTTTTGGGGAAGGCTGATACTGTTTCGAGGGGCAGGTGCTAAGATATTGGCACGGACAGGGGAAAATCCCAGTTCTAATTTTACGAAAATTCAGTAAATCACAGATTTGCCGAAGTAACGACTGAAGCCACGTGTTTGGGGCTGATTTCAGCTGATTTCACGAGAAAAAGTGACTAAAGGAGCTACAACGAAGCGCTCAAAGATTGAATCCGTGATTTACTGAAATTACTTTTTCTTCTTTTTGGGTCTCTTATTGGCTGTTGGCAGAAGAACTGTTTGGTTCTCAGGAAGAATAAGTGCTTTTGACATTAATGCTTGTTTATTTTCTTTGGAGACTCGCAATTTGGAAACTCGTTCAACTATATCCAGTTTTTTAGAAATAACATCTACGCTGGACTTTGGCCGTTTTTAGGAAGATGGGATGACACGGGCTACCTGTGGTAATGTAGAGTTTGCCCAACTACATACCCAGGAGGAGCCATGTCAAACCCATCGCCAGAGATTATACAATTACTTTCGTTTTTCTCGGTTG
>DATDAG010000294.1:0-2508 GCA_036525495.1 Anaerolineales bacterium | reverse complement strand
GCCTCGACGGCAATAATGGTAAGAGGCTGACGAGATGAGTGTAAGATCATGAAAAACAAGCAGGACGTTTCACGGCGGGACTTTATGAAAATGGCAATCCTGGCCATAGGCAATGTCATTGGGCTGTCATTAACAATCCCCGGAGTTGCTTATATCCTGGGACCAGTGCTGAAGGGTAAACAAGTCGAGGGATGGATTCAGCTTGGTTCTACGACCAAGGTCGAAATTGACAGCCCTACGCTTTTCAAAGTTAATCTCCAACGGCAAACTGGCTGGGTGGCTGATGAGGAGCAACTTGCGGTCTATGTGCTTACCGAAAATGGACAGGACTTCATTGCGATGTCAAATGTTTGCACACACCTTGGCTGCCATGTTCGATGGGTTACCGAGCAGAACAAGTTCTTCTGTCCTTGTCATGATGGAGTATTTGACAAATATGGAAATGTTGTAAGCGGTACTCCGCCTCGTGCTCTGGATCGCTATGAGGTCAAAACTCAGAATGCCCAATTATATATTCTAGAAGTTTAGTATCTAAAAATGGCCTGTTCCTGCCACAAGAGTAAGATGTTGAACGGAAATGCGACTGATCACTTTCTTATCAAATCTTTACAATGGCTTTCACGAGCCTTTACATTCGAGCATTAATATACAAATACAAATTCAAACCATCCTTAAGGATGAGTGGTTCAAATGAAAGGAGTAATAAATTATGATGGGAGGCGGTATGGGCTTTGGCGGTTTTGGCTTGATCGGCCTGCTTTTCAACCTGGTGATTATTGTTGGTGTAGTGGTTCTGGTTGTATGGGCAGTCAAACGCTTCACAAGCGGGACATCGAACTGGAATCAACTATCTGGTGGAAATCAATCCCCACGTGAAATCTTACAGGCACGTTACGCGCGTGGTGAGATCACCCGTGATCAATACCAGGAGATGTTGAACGATCTGAGCTGAAGCACAAGGCTTGTCAATATAGAAGCGGCGGATAATTTCCGCCGCTTCGTGATTCCATGGTTATCTGATCCAACCACCTGAGTTGATTCCCAACCTGGAAAATCAGGGTTCCACGCCCAGTTGTTCAAGTTTAATGGCCGCTGGTTCAAAACCAGGATGCACCTTCAATGCAGATCCCATATCCTTGACGGCTCCCTTGATATCACCCAGTGCCTCGCGCGCCAGCCCTCGCCAGTAGTAGCTTTCCTCCAACACCGCTTCGCTCATGGCATCCAATGTTGTGGTGGAAAGGTTGATCGCATCCTGGTAGCGCCCGCTATAGAAATAAGCCCAGTACGGTCCGGTCTGGTACCACATCATCCGCCACGGTCTATCCTTTTCAGTGATGGAAGGGTAAACTGCAAACGCTCCGTCGTAGGCAGACGCGGCGCCTACATAATCTTGCAAGCTAACCAAATTTGTGCCGCGGTTGAACCATGCGAAGAATTGATCTCGCCCAGTTGTGCGATAAATCTCGTCTGAAGCCTTTTGCGCGGCATAGCGATTGTTGAATTCTACATCAACGTGAGAACCTAATATAGTAAAAACCTCTTCCTCACGTTCCGATGGGTAGATCACAATATATGTGTAGTTGAACGCCCGCCAGTAGGAAATCAGGTCATCGTATTCCATAACCTGGTCGGGACCGTAATATGAATCTTGCATGGTGAACAGTCGTCTTGATTCGTCATATCCATTTGCCAAAACATAGTGTCCGATCCAGCCTTCGAAGCCGGGTCCCTCGAATCCTTTTTCGATGACGACAGGAAACCCTGATGCCAGAAACCGTTTGAGCGGTTCGATCTCGCCGCCCACACGATAGATACTCTCAAGATCCGTCTCCTGTTCCACGAAGTCCGTGAGTTCATAGGGCATGACGTTCTTATCACGAGGATTCGGCTTTGTAAATGCGGCTATCGGGCGTTGATCGCCCTCCCAACCCCAGAAGGAAAGAGCCATCGCTAGGGTGGCTGGTCCGCAATTATTCCAGGTTTGGTATTCGTGGCGGAAACCCTCCAGTTGAATCTCGAGTGGGAGCGGCTCCAGTGTGGCGGTGGGACTGGAAGTTGAGACAGCTTCTTCGGTGGATGGGACGCGCGTGGTCGTAATGGCAAAGGGGACAGTCGGAGAAATCTGGGGCGCTGGTGTGGGAGTCGTTAGTATATCAATTTCCTCGGGAACGAAAACAATCTGTTCCGGTGGCGAGACAGCATATTTAATTCGTGCCACAAACTCTGCAACCCTCCAATCCAAACGATCTCGGACGGGCGGAAGGTTGTAGATGAGTGGGATGCCGATCAACAACCCGGCAAGTACCAGCAGGTAAATCTTTTTTCTATTCATTGTTAGGGCAGAGCCTACAAATCTCTATTACATAAGACGCTTGGCTTTCTCCATCAGTTCCCCGCGCAGGCGTTGATGTTCCTGCGTATCGAGCTGCCCCTGTTCATGTTGCTCATCCAATTGGGCAATCTTGAGAACCAAATCATCCAATGAGGTATCTTCAGATTGTTCGT
>DATDAG010000293.1:0-16603 GCA_036525495.1 Anaerolineales bacterium | reverse complement strand
TCGAACATCTTGGATGCCTTGAAAGAAATAGTACAAACTACCTGTATCAAAAACAAAACCGCCTGTGTTACACTCCATTTTGACCTTCTCCGTTTTGATTTGGTGGTGATACTCCAAATTTAACGGAGATGGTCTTTTTTTTCAACCCATTTGTGACTTTAAGAAAGCCCTGCGATTAGACTCCAAATTTCTTTCCCCTTTCCACTTTCCTCCCTTATAATCCCTGTTCTCAATATACGCTTGGAGGCACCATTGCGAAAAGTTGCTCTATTCTTGTCACTCACATTAACCGTTATCATCCTCTCTGCCTGCGCCTCGAACACCGATGCGCCCGCGCAGGCCGTCGAAAACTACCTCAACGCGCTTGTGGACAAGGAAGCGGACAAACTCCCCACCCTCGTCTGCGGCGAATGGGAAGAAGATGCCCTGATCGAACTCGACTCCTTCCAGGCAGTCACCGCAACACTTGAGAATGTCTCATGTTCACAAACCGGCACAGACGACGAAACCGCACTTGTCCTTTGTACAGGTAATATCGTCTTATCCTACGACAACGAAAACCAAAACATTGATCTCTCCACCCGCACCTATCAGGTAGTCGAACAGGGCGGTGACTGGCTCGTATGCGGAACGCGCTAAAACACATCTTTTCCCCCGAAAACATTTGGGCAATCGTTCTGTTCCTTATTGTTGTTTCCCTGATCATCCTCACAACAGACGACAGCCCCAACTGGATCTACCAGGGCTTCTAAATGGGACTGACCCAGATCGCCGCCTCCATCCTGACCTCGGTCCTGGTCGCTACACTGACGCGCGGAGCCACACGGACATATTCCATGCTCGCGCTCAGCGTATTAGCACTCTATTGGTTTCAGCCCATTGTCCCACTTCGCTACTTTGATTTCTGGTTCCCGTCGTTATCCATCGCGCTTGTTGTGTTAACATGGTTCATCACATCGGGGCACAACACATGGAGGTCAAAACAAAACCTGATCGGCATATCCATCATCGTCGGAATCGTCACATTGGTTGATCTTTCCCGTTACATCCTCCCGCAACCGATCCTCACAGCAACAAACCCGCCTAACATCCTTCAATATCTGTTCTTTCTTGGGGTAACAATCCTCCTAATTCTCCTTTTCTCCAACCTTTCTCGCCGCCACGCATTTACACTCTCACTGGTCACCATTCTTCTAATCTCTATTCTCGTTCTTCTCAAATCTCCTGCTCTCTCCCTCCAGACCAGTATCTTCCTCCGTACGCTGACGGACCGTCCCATCGAAACCGCCTCCCCCCTCGACCTGCGCTGGCTCGGATTCTCTTACATCGCTTTCCGCCTCATCCACGTTTTACGCGATAAACAAACCGGGCGACTCTCCGAACTTTCCCTGCCAGAGTTCGCGACCTATGTTGTATTCTTCCCTGCGCTGTCCGCCGGTCCCATTGACCGCGCCGAACGTTTTGTCAAGGATTTACAGCAGCAATTCACCCTCAAACAAGATGAGTTGCTAATTGCAGGCCAGCGCATCGCCATTGGATTATTCAAGAAGTTCGTCATCGCCGATGCTCTTGCATTGATCGCCTTGAACGACTCGCTCGCAACACAAGTCCACTCAACTGGCTGGATGTGGCTCCACCTCTACGCCTACACCTTCCAAATCTATTTCGACTTCAGCGGCTACACAGATATCGCCATCGGCATCGCAAAGCTCATTGGAATCAAACTCCCCGAAAACTTCCTGTCACCCTACACCAAACCCAACCTGACACAGTTCTGGAACAACTGGCACATGACCCTCACGCAGTGGTTCCGCTCCTACTTCTTCAATCCCTTCAACCGCTGGATGCGCGGCTACAAATCCATCCCTGCCTGGACGATGATCCTCCTCGGCCAATTCTCGACGATGGTGCTCATCGGCTTGTGGCACGGCATCACATGGAATTTTATTCTGTGGGGCGCGTGGCACGGACTCGGCCTCTTCATCCAAAACCGCTGGAGCGATTTTGCGAAGCCAAGAATCAACACAACCAATCCGCGAATGCAAAAGGCGTTGCAACTCGGCGGCGTATTACTTACCTTCCATTTTGTGACATTGGGATGGGTCTTCTTTGCTTTGAGCGGACCGTCGCTTTCACAGATGGTATTTATGAAACTGATTGGGCTTTAATAGATACGTCACTCTGAGCACAGCGAATAGTCTCTAACTACGTGTAGAGAAGCGTCGCCGCAAAACGGCTCAGCACGACAAGGTAGAAAGAGACACGCATTGTGACCCTTTCTGGATTTACGGCTTCGGGATATTTCCTTCCAAATCCAACTCTGGCGCGATTCGCCGCATGGCTTGGATGACATTCCCCACATGCTCCCATAATTCGATGTCGAATATTAGCGCAGCGTGTTCCATTTCAGGGCGGGAGGTGCCGGCGGCAAAGGCTTTGTCCTTCCATTTCTTTTTGACGGATTTGGCTTCGAGGTCGTATAAAGAACGAGAGGGACGCACCAACGCGACCGCGGTAATTAATCCCGTTATTTCATCACACGCGCAGATGGCTTTACGCACCAATGTATCGCGCGGCATGTTCAAATGATCGGCATGACTTAGAATATCCTGAACGATGTCTTCGGGTACACCGCGTTCGCGCAATATCGGCGCGCCTGCTTGTGGATGCTCTTCCAGTGAGGGATGGATCTCCCAATCGAAATCATGGAGCAAGCCGATCAAGCCCCAGCGTTCCACGTCTTCACTGAATTTCTCGGCATAAAAACGCATGGCGGCTTCCACCGAAAGCATGTGTCGCACAAGTCCTTCGTTCTTTACGTATTCTCGCACAAGGGATAATGCTTCATCGCGGTTCATAATTCACCTCTGTCATTGCTTCCCACTCGCTATCGCTCAGGCTCGCAATGACATTAAATTGATGTCGAAGTCTCCAAGCCGTATTGCTCTGCCAGTTCATCCAGCAGCGCTTCAACCTCATCGAGGAAATAATCGAGCCCGTCCACGCGCTCTTCGATGCCGACCGCCGTCAACCCCAGTTGACCGCACGCGGCGCGCCAGGGATTTGCCGCAAGGTCTGGCAGGACATCCACAGCCAGGGTCCACGTGTGCAACAGGGACCACAGCGCGGTATGCGGCTTGTCGCTTTCGAGCATTGCCGTAATCGCCTTCTCATAATAGTTCACACGCACAGGATCAATACGGGGGTCTACGCGCGTACTCTCCCCGGCGGATTCAAAAGCGAGTTTCCAATCAGGAAGCCATGACTGCATTGTGGATGCATCCAACGCGGACGCGCCCATAAGACCGACAAGCGCCGCTTCCATACCTGGACGTTGGGCTGTCTCTGCCCTCAACGGGAACTCCAGCATCAGACGCCTCTCCTGCAACGGCGGACCCGAGAGGTTTGCCACCGCATTGACCGCGTGATATAGCGACTTCATATACTGCGCCACATCCTTCGGCGTGACCATGTCTGTAACCTCAAGCAGGTCGCGCCAGATCTGGCGTCCATGTGAGAGCAGGTTGCGCGAGCGTTGCAACGCAGGATCGGGCGCGTTGAACTCGAAACCCGCGCGCAAGCCAGCCTGCACAAACTCGAAGAATTTGTCTCGTTCGAAGAGAAGTTGGGGGTCATACATTTCCCATCCCAGCCAGGGATCAAGCCGCAACTCACGCGGACGTTTGAACTCTGCCTTTGCGCGATGACTGATGTCCACATGGAAATCAGGCGTCAATCGGACAAACTCGCGCCTGTGCTTTGGTTCCTCCTTATGCACAAAGATGATATCAATGTCCGCTGTGCCGCCGATCATGGGGTCAAGGTTTTCGTCCACGAGCGAGCCTGTCAAATACGCGGCGACAATGTCCTTATTGTTGTAGGCGCGTTCCTGGGCGGTCTCCCTTGCTATCTTTATCAGTGATTCACGTGTGACTCGCATGATATTTCCTCGTACCCATCAAGCATCCTGGGCGGGATGTTCAGGTTAATGGCAAAGCCTGTTGGAACGGAGGCAGGTTCAGGCTTTGTCTGATGCGGTTTTCCACATCTTTCAAATGTTCAGGATTCTGGACGATGTTCAGGTCGTTCGTGTCTATCGTCAAAACGGGCGTATGGTCGAAAGGCTTGGAAAAGAAATCGTCATAGGCATGATTGAGTTCGTCAATGTAGGCGCGTTCCATCTGGCGTTCGTAGGGACGGTCACGCAGTGCGATACGCTGCATCAAAGTGTCTGTGGTGGCTTGCAAATAAACGAGCAGGTCAGGCTTTTGAATTTTCTCGGCAAGCGCCTCATGGACCTTGTGATACATGTCGAGTTCATCGCCTTTCAGGTTGATGCCCGCAAAGAGCGCATCTTTGGCAAAGGTGTAATCGGCGAAAAGGTTTTTTCCGGTCGCCACGATCTCGTGAATGGTGCGGCGCTGCTGGTGATAACGGCTCAACAAAAAGAAGATCTGCGTTTGAAATGCGTATCGTTCGCGGTCACTGTAGAAATCGGAGAGAAAAGGATTCTCCTCGAAAACTTCCAAAATGATCTCGGCGTCGAAAGCGGGTTGAAGCAGGCGGGCGAGGGTGGTCTTACCGACTCCGATCACCCCTTCGATGGCTACGTACATGAATTACGCTCCAGAGGGTAAGTTGATGCAAGGATACCATAATTAAAGTATCAAGTGTCAGGTTAAGAAGAAAGAGGAAAGAAGAACCTTTCTTCCTTCCTCTCTTTGTGCTACTCAATCAGAACAGATAGTTCAATCTGCTGCGACTGGCTCCATCGCCTGCACCTGCTCGGGCTCGAACTGGCTGTTGTGCAATTCCGCATAGAAGCCGCCTTTGGCAAGCAGTTCGTTGTGTGTGCCCTGCTCGACGATGTCGCCATGGTTCATGACGAGGATCAAGTCCGCGTTGCGGATGGTGGACAGACGGTGCGCGATGATGAAGGACGTGCGGTTCTTCATCAATTTATCCATGGCCTGCTGGATGAGCACTTCGGTTCTTGTGTCGACCGAGCTTGTTGCCTCGTCGAGGATCAGGATCTTCGGGTCGGCAAGGAAGGCGCGCGCGATGGTAAGTAGTTGCATCTGTCCCTGTGAGATGTTGGTGGTCTCTTCGTTGAGGACGAGGTTGTAGCCGTCCGGCAGGGTGTGGACAAAGTGATCCACATGCGCCATTTGAGCCGCGGCGATCACTTCTTCATCCGTGGCGTCCGGTCGGCCATAACGGATGTTTTCCATGATGGTATCGTTGTACAGCCATGTATCCTGCAAGACCATGCCGAACATCTTGCGCAGATCCTTGCGGGTGAAGTTGCGGATATCGTGCCCTTCCACGAGGATCGAGCCGCTGTCCACATCGTAGAAGCGCATCAGCAACTTGACCATGGTGGTCTTGCCCGCCCCGGTCGGACCGACGATGGCGATCTTGTGCCCGGCTTCCGCTTCGGCGGAGAAGTTGTTGATGACTCGTTTCTCCGGGTTGTATCCAAAATGGACATTCTCGAATTCCACGTGTCCCTGTACGGATGCAAGTTTGACAGGGCTTTCGGTTTCGGGGATCTCTTCCGCTTCTTCAAGGAACTCGAACACACGCTCAGCTGCCGCGGCGGTCTGCTGGAGGACATTGGAGATATTCGCCAGTTGTGTGATGGGCTGGGTGAACGAACGGACGTATTGAATGAACGCCTGAATGTCACCGACGGTGATGGTATTCCTAACGGCAAGATATCCGCCAAGGATCGCCACGGCTACATAACCGAGGTTGCCGATGAACATCATGATCGGCATCATCATTCCGGACAGGAACTGCGACTTCCACGCGGCATCGTAAAGCGTGTTGTTCGATTCGTCGAACTTCCGGATGCTCTCCGCTTCGCCGTTGAAGGCTTTCATCACAATGTGACCGCCGTACATTTCCTCCACATGCCCGTTGACGTGACCGAGGTAATCCTGTTGCTGCTTGAAGTACTTCTGCGACTGGCGCACGATCAACATGACCGTGATCATCGAAAGCGGGATAATGATGAGCGCCACAAGCGTCATCAGCCAATTGATGGAGAGCATCATCACCAGCACGCCGACCACGGTCACCAGTGAGGTGATGATCTGCGTCATGCTCTGGCTGAGGGTCTGGTTGACCGTGTCCACGTCGTTGGTAATGCGCGAGAGCACTTCGCCATGCGTGGTGCCGTCGAAATATTTAAGCGGCATACGGTTCATCTTTTCAGATATGTCGCGGCGGAAACGATAAGCGATGTTGGTCGAAACGTCCGCCATGATCCAGCCCTGGATGTAGGCAAAAAATGCTGAAACAAGATACAGGCTGAGGGTAATGAGACCGATGCGTCCAATGGCGTCGAAATCGATCGAGCCGGTCCCGCTGATCTTTGCCATTGCGCCTTCGAACAGTATCGTTGTTGCTTCACCAAGGATCTTCGGTCCGGCGATGTTGGCGGCTGTGGATGCGATGGCGAAGATGAAGACAATGAGGATCGCCGTGCGGTAACTGCCCAAATAGGCGATCAGTTTTTTCATTGTGCCTTTGAAATCCTGGGCTTTTTGGACAGGAGCGCCCATCATGCCATGCGGACCACCGCCCATGGGACCGCCTCTTCCGGGACCTTGAGATCTGCGCTGCATCATCATGATAATTCCTCCTCGGTGAGTTGCGAGGTGGCAATCTCACGATATGTTTCACAAGTTTTCATTAATTCATCGTGCGTGCCTTTGCCCACAATGCGACCCTCGTCAAGGACGATGATCTGCTCAGCGTTCATGATCGTAGAGACGCGCTGTGTGACGATCAGCAAGGTGCTGTCCGCGGAGTGCTGCTTGAACGCCTTGCGCAAGGCGGCGTCGGTCTTGAAGTCGAGCGCGGAGAAACTATCATCGAGGATATAGATCGGCGGTTTCTTGACCAGCGCTCTGGCGATGGAGAGACGCTGCTTCTGTCCGCCGGAGACGTTGGAGCCACCCTGGGAAATTTCCTTCGCCATGCCCTCAGAACTGGATATCACAAACTCCTTCGCTTGCGCGATCAGGACAGCGTCCTCCAGCATTCGCGGCGTGGCGTTTTTATCGGCGTACAACAGGTTGCTCTCGATGGTGCCGGAGAACAGCACGCCTTTTTGCGGCACGTAACCGATCTTTTCGCGCAATTCGTGTTGGGTCACATCGCGGATGTCAACGCCGTCCACCAGAATGGAGCCACCGGTCACTTCATAGAAACGCGGCAACAAACTAATAACGGTGGATTTGCCAGAGCCGGTCGAGCCGATGAACGCAGTGGTCTGACCCGGTTTTGCTGTGAAACTGATCTCGTGCAGGACGTCCTCGTCCGCGCCGGGATAGCGGAATGAGACGTTTCGGAACTCGACCACACCCCTGAACGGTTCGGGGAAATTCTTCGCTTCTTTCGGATCGTGGATATGAATCGCTGTTTCGAGGACCTCTGCCACACGGTCGGCAGATACCGACGCGCGCGGCAGGATGATGAACAACATGGACATCATCAGGAACGCGAACATGATCTGCATCCCGTATTGCATGAAGGCGATCATGTCACCGACCTGCATATTGGCATTGGCGATCTGATCCGCGCCAAACCAGATGACCGCCAGCATGAGCAGGTTCATGATGAGCATCATGAGAGGCATCATCACAACCATCACGCGGTTAATGAACAACGAGACGGCGGTCAGGTCTGTGTTGGCTTTGTCGAAGCGGTTCTCTTCGAACTTCTGCATATTGAAGGCGCGGATGACCATCATGCCCGAGAGGTTCTCGCGCGCCACCAGGTTGACTCGGTCGGTCAATTTCTGGATGATCTTGAACTTGGGCATGGCGATCGAAACAACGATGACGATCAAACTGATCAGCATCATCACCGCCACAATGATGAGCCACGCGATGGGCGAATCGTTGGCGAGCACTTTGAGTACACCGCCAACACCGATCAACGGCGCGTAGAAGATCATGCGGATCATGATCATGGTCACCATCTGGATCTGGGTAATGTCATTGGTCGTGCGCGTGATGAGCGACGCAGTGGAAAAATGCTCGAACTCGGTGCTGGAGAACGATTCCACCTTCTGGAAGGTGTCACGGCGCAGGTTGCGCGCCATGCCTGCCGCGATCTTCGCGGAGAGATACCCTACGATGATGGTACATATTGCCGAAAGCAATGTAAGACCCAGCATCCACGCGCCGAGGTTGATGATGTAGCGGTTCTGGAGTTTTTCAGTATCTACGCCGAGCGCGGCATACTCTGCTTTGATTGCGCCCGTCGCAGCTTGCACGATCATGTCACCGCCCAACGTCTCGAACTGCGCGTTGAGTCCATCTTTGATCTGTGACAGTTGTTCAGCGGGGAGTTGACCGAGCATGCTGAACACGTCCATGCCGGGAGGGAGTTGGCTGAGATCGAACGCGCCGAACCCGCCGCCCATCTGCTCTGCTTTGGATGGATCGGCAATGACTTGCTCGATGCCATACACGGTCATCAGTCCGCGCGCCATGACGGGATTGAGGCGGTCTATCTCGGTCTGGTCTATGTCGTTTAAGATATAAATGGGCTCGGTTTCGAGGGCGGGATAATCTTCAACGTATTTGTCAATGTCTGGTGAGCTGCTGTCCACGAGGGTATATGCCGCAAGAAGAGAGTCTTTCTCTGCTGCATCGATAAAGATAAGCACGCGGTCCATTTCGATTTTACGAATGGCGACCGGCACGGCATTTTCCACCCCGCCCTGTTGGATGCCGGTATTGACGATGCGCGAGAGATAGTCCGGCAGTGCCAGGTCAAAGTTCGCCTGCGCAAATAAAAGCGCAATCGAAACAATGAGCATCAATAAATATGGTTTTGTATATTTTGCCAACTTAAGCATGGCTGATCTCTTTCCTTTCTATATGTTCCACGACCAAATGCAGTCTATTGTTTTTCCATGAATTGGATGTGAATTTAGCGGGGAGATAATGGCTGTTATACAGGTTCAGCTTCCAGGTCCCGTGCGACGCGAGACAGGATATCCAGTGCTTCACTGATCTGGACACGTTCCGCTTCGGTCAATCGACCCGACAACTGGTCCATCCAACGATAGCGTTCTTCAAATCCCTGTTTAATCAATTCCCTGCCTTTATCGGTCAGATTCAGTAATTTTGCACGACGGTCATGTGGATCTTCTTCGCGTTGGAGCATTCCACTCTGAACGAGTTTATCCACAAGTTGACTGGCCGCGGCAGGCGTGACTTCGAACCGTTCGCTGATCTCAGACATGCCACATGCACCCTTGTGGTGCAACTGCATGAGAATGCTGAACTGCGGTATGGAAAGCCCCGTGGACTTGGCAAACAAATGCCAACTGCGCATGGAGCGATGCATAAAAACGTCCATCCACGAACGGATGGATCGGGTAAATTGGGGTGATTTGGTCATAGTTAAGCCTTCTTTTTAGTTAAGTTAGCTTAACTTTATACGCAAGTTAATGATTCGTCAAGAGGCCTGGGATAAGAGGTTTGTTAGAGATCCAGAAGGTTATGTCGGCACAAATTGCTCTAATTTTAGTTTTTGCTCAACAATAAACACAAACATCTTGATGGTTAGAAGCAGGCTACTTATCAAATGCTATAATCCTTTTTAATCTTGACCAGCAGTATTAATGGTGAAAGGGTCGAAACATGCCGGAATCAGTAATCAGTTTCAAATCACTGCCACCGGAATATCAGCGAGTCATACAACTTGCAGAAGAGCAACACGAAATTGCGATCGCCCCACTCCAGGAACTGGCAGGCGGGTGGTCGGGGGCCATCATTTATTTGGTCAGGGTGGCGTCTACCGATTCAAACAAAGTGGAACATCTGGTTTTAAAGCTCGATCGCAAACGGCCGATGTCTTCCTCCGATGAGATTTCGCGGCATAACGCGGTTCAGGATAACTCTCCCTCTGAATTCGCTAAAACCCACATCCCCAAACTGGCTTACGAGCGGGTTGAAACTGAAGATGCCCTGGCGATTTTCTATGCTATCGCGGGACAATCCCTGTACAATTTCCGTACACTTTCCAGCTATAGGCGTCAGAGTCGGATTGAAACCTTGTTCTCGGTAACCAATCGAATATTGCTGGATGAATGGAACGCAGGTCTGAGCTTTGAACAGTTCGATCACCCCCGGAACCTGTTGAAAAGATGGTTGGGATTTCGCCTTGATTCGGGTCAAAAAATTGAGACCTTTGTCAGAGAAACCTGTCACCTTTCCCCTGAGATTCCTGGTTTTATCGTGCAAGGATATATTTTCCCGAACCCGCTCCTTTACGCCCGGACGGCTGAAATCTGGGGAGCAACCCGGCCCGGCGATGCGATTGTCGGGTTGCAACATAGTGACCTGAACACCAATAACATCCTGGCAAATTTTTCCCGTCAAAGCGACGAGCTGGAAGGGTATTATCTGATCGATTTCGCGTTGTATAAAGAAAAAATGCCCCTTCTCTACGATCAACGCTACCTTGAAATATCGTATCTGGTGCACTTGATCTCGAAGGGATCTTATAACAGTATTATGGATTTAATCTGTCGATATGGCGAGCATGATGTCCTGGATGTTAATCAAACTGTCATTGAAATGGCCGGTATCAATGCTGCCATACGAACCGGTCGCACTGCCTTCACAAATTGGGTTCAAGAGAACCATCCCAGCCTACATGACGATCTGTGGGGTCAGTACTGGCTTGCCGGCACAGCTGCGGGTTTGAGTTATTGTCACAAGGCGGGCCAGGGGGATGAAATTCGACTCGCAGGATTGATCTATGCAGCCGCCAATCTGAAACAGTATTTCAAGTTATTTGGCCTGCCTGTTCCTGCCGAGGCCAGTCAGCTTTATACTGAAGGACAGTTTATAGATATTTCTAAAAGCGGCGTCTCACTGCTTTCCACACTTCATAAACCAACCCATAATTTGCCCGCTTCTCCAACGAATTTCATCGGTCGCACGGCTGAACTGGCAGAGCTAACCAACCTGTTACAAAAACCGGAAATAAGACTGGTTTCTCTGACAGGCCCTGGTGGGACGGGCAAAACCCGGCTAAGTCTGGAAGCGGGTCGGGCATTATTGAAAAGCTTTTCACACGGGGTTTACTTCGTAGATCTGGCGCAGATCAGTGATACATCCTTGGTCTCGTCCACCATTGCACATACGCTTGGGATTCGCGAAGGTGGCAGCCAACCTCCATTGGAAAAATTGAAAGACTATCTGGGAGATAAAGAAATTCTCCTGATACTCGATAATTTCGAGCAAGTCACTGCAGCCGCCCCGGATGTGGCAGAGTTGCTCGCTGCAGCACTGGGCATCAAAGTGATTGTTACCAACCGAATTCTGTTGCAGTTGCGCGGAGAACAAGAATACCATGTCCCTCCATTAGATACACCTGCGGACGAAGAACAATCTATTGAAAAACTAATCGGATACGAATCAATAGCATTATTCCGACAGCAGGCAAAATCAGTTCAACCGCGCTTCGAGATCACGGAAGATAACCTGCCTGCCATTGTGGAAATCTGTCGCCGCCTTGATGGTTTGCCCCTGGCGATCGAGATCGCTGCAGCCCGTATCCGATTGCTCCCGCCCCAGGCTATTTTGAAACGCCTGGATCAAAGTTTGAGCCTTTTGGTTGGCGGCCCCAAGGATTTGCCAGATCGTCAACAAACCCTTCGCCAGACCATTGACTGGAGTTATGAATTGCTTAAAGTGGATGAGCAAGTCTTGTTTGCACGTTTGGGGGTATTCGCTGGCGGTTTTACACTAGATGCTGCCGAAGAAATCTGCAAGCAGTTGGATATTGATGTGTTTTCCAGTATCGAGACGCTCCTGAACAACAGCTTGCTTCGTCAGGTTAAATCGGTGAGTAATGAGCCTAGATTCGATATGCTTCTGATCATCAGAGAATATGCGCTCAAAAAGGCAGATGAAGCTGGCATCATGGATGAGTTGCGCTGGGCACATTGCAGCTACTATACTCAAATGGCGGAACAGAATTTTGGCGAGGGAATCTATGGATCAGATTCAGCTTTGTGGTTGAAACGCTACGAGGAAGAACATGACAATATCCGTGCAGCCCTCTCATGGACACTTGATCACCCTGAAGAGGGCCTCCAAATGATGATCGCCATGATGCCCCAGATCACCTGGTTCTGGTTCCGTCACGGGTATTTGCGGGAAGGCAACGAATGGGCTGAACGAACTCTTGCCATTACGAATGGCATGGGGGATTCTCCTCCACGCGTCTTCGCATTGGTCATGCAAGGCATGCTGGCCTTGTGGTCCGGGAACCTTCTTGTTGCTGCCCAACACACTCAGGAAGGCGTAGAAATGAGTCAACGGATTCAGTTTGATCTTGGCTTGTCCACAGCCAATTTGGGATACGGGGTAACATTGATCAACCAGGGCAAGGACAAAGAAGCGTATCCCTATTTGGTAGATGCGGCTGAACTCTATGACCAACAAAATCAACCCTGGATGAAAGGAACTGCTCTGGTACATCTTGCAAATGTGTCTCTTGGGTTGGGCAACCCCGAACAGGCCATCAAATGGTTGGATATGGCCATGCCATTCTTAAGACAAACCGGAGATGTTTGGAGCATGGCATTCGGGTTGAATAACTATGGGGAGATCGCCCGTGCTCTAGGGGATTATGAAAAAGCCGAAGAGTATTATCTGCGGACGGATGAATTATATAAACTGGCGGATGCAAAAGGAGATCAGGCTCGCCTGGTGCACACGCTCGGGTATATCGCTCTACACAAGGGGAATCACGATGAAGCAAGGGACTTGTTCCTGAAAAGTTTGAACGATTTCCGGGAACTGGGCAATCATAGGGGCATCGCGGAATGCCTGGCAGCTCTAGCAGGGCTGGCGGTTGAGCTTGAGAACCACAGTTGGGCTGTGCCTTTGTTGAGCGCTGCAGAAAGACAGCTAACTTCTTTTGGTGGAACCTGGTGGCCGGCAGATCGAGTGGAAATCGAACGAGCTATGGAACGCATGCGGTCTGCGCTTGGGGGTGAATATGATGCGCTCTGGGAACAGGGGCAGGCGATGGCTGTCGAAGATGCAATCTCCTATGCCACGAACGAGGCTCAAGAGAATAAATGATCAAATTATTGGCTTTGTTGAAATAAAAAATATATACCTGATTTCTGTTTTCTCTCTTCTTTCAGCCCCCAAATACTGTATCTTCTCAAAAAATAGGGGAAGCCCTAAAACGCATACCGCCACATACACAAAAAATGTATCTTCTCAATAATTGGGGGAAATATAGGTTAGGCCCAGGATGCGCCGAGTTTAAGTTCGGCGGCGCGTTCGGAGACCAGCGTGGCCAAGGGCGGGATCTGGTTCGCCTCGGAAATCCGATCTTGAATGTAGGCATAAAAACTGATCCCCAGCTTTCGGGCGGTGTCAGCCAGAGTAGCAAAGGTATCCCAAGCTTTGACACCGAGCGGGGAGCGTGGGCCGAAACTGACATCCCGTTTTCGCACCCGCTGCCGCACCGCCAGTTCGGACGCATTGTTATGCAATGGCAGTTCCGGATGTTCCAGGACCTGGAGCAGCGCCTCCTTTTTGGCACGGGTTTTCTCAATGCGCCGATCAAGATCAGCGTAGCCGGTGTGCGTTGCGAATAGTTCGTCGAATCCGGTTTCCAACTGCAGGCGTTGGTCCGCATTGGGAGTGCGGCGATACGCCAGGAGCTGGTGGTAATACTCCCAATACCGCTTGCGGAAGTTCTGCAGCTGCTCCCGATGCAAGGCAATCACCGGTGCCAACTTCTTGTACAGCCGCCCATCGTGTACCCAACACAACATCAGCGCCCGCGTAAGCCAATGGAATTGGGCGGCATCATCGCATACGAGCGTATCCACAACCAGAACGCCTTGTTCAGCGTGGTAGGTGGCCACCGCGGCTGCCCCCAGAATGGCGGTACGCTGCTGCACATTCAGGTTCGGCAAAGCCTGGTCCAGGCGCTCGACAAAGTCCGCCTCTTCCCAGTCTTGTTCACTGCACCACTCGGGTAAGATCGCCTGCGCCGCTTTCGATAAAGGCACCTGCTGAAGAATATCCAGGGCTTCCCGGTTGAGCCGGAAGATCCGTTTCCGCCCCTGACGCAGCACATCCAGCACGCTCAACCGATCTTTTCTCGGCTGCGTGTGATAGGAAGTGTAGACAGGATTGCATACCACCTGACAGTGTTGATTTTGTCCATCCACCCGCGTCTCGGTATGATCCACCTGCTGCCAGGGGCTGCTGCCTAAGCCCGCCTCATACACCGCTTCGCTCTCGCTGTGAAACCTTTCCTGCCTTTCGATCAACAGGTGGCTCACTTCGCCTTTTGAGATCTGCACCCCCAGATGCTCCACATCGTCCCGATGTCCTTCGGGAGAAACTCTCGAATCTTTGGCTCGCTCGCCCCCACCCCGAAGTACAAGGTCAGGATCAGACTCTTAACCCCCGAACCAAACTGTCCGGCATACCCCGGTGGCAAGTCCGCCAAATAGGTCTTGTGCTGAGAGGCCGAGTAGTACTTCTCTTTGTAGAACAGTACATTCTCTGCTTGCAGCCGCAGATCTTGTACGATCACCCTCTCGTAGCCTTTGTACTGCGCATCCGCCGGCAGCCGGGCTCGATCTACTTTCAATACTTCTTCCCGCTGGATCGCCACCTCGCTCTTCTTGCTTCTCTTATGCCGTTTTTGCTTTTGCCGCCGTTCTCTCTCCGACGAACGATCCACTCGCACACTTGCCTGCTCTTTGTTCCCTTTGATATTCGGCTTCCCCTGTTCCCCCTTCAACCGGTTGTTCTCATCTCGTAAACGTTGGTTTTCTGCACGCGCCTCCCGCAATCCGGCTGAGAGTTCTTCGATCATATTCAGCAGACGCTTGACTAATTCGCGGGCATGCTCTTCCTGGATCGCATCGAGGTGGATATCTTCAAACATTGTGGCGATAGTTTACTCGCTTACTCGCTCTCTGCAAAGCTTTCGATGCCCCCTGTTCTTTTCCCCCATTTATTGAGAAGATACGTTTTTTTCTCAATAAATCTTGTGGGGTCAACATATTCGTATCTCATTTTGAACATATTCAACCAAACGTCCCAAAAATCCGCACAAGGATGGTATTATGATGGCATCTGTTTCGGATCATCGGCTTTGCGCCACAGGGAACAAGGTGCGGAACACAATCGAGATTTCAAACGTTGGGAAAATATGCAGAAGATCTTCATCAGCTATTCACGTAAAGACATAGACTTCGCCCGCAAACTGGCAGGCGACCTTGAAACAGCGGGTTATGATGTCTGGTGGGATATCACCGATCTGCGCGGCGGCGACGACTGGGTACGCACGATCCCCGAGGCGATTGCATCGAGTCAATATGTCATTGTAGTTCTCACACCAAACTCGATAGAGTCGGAATGGGTGCGCAAGGAATATACACAGGCGCTATCCCTGCGCAAGAAAATCATCCCGATCATGCTCATTCCATCCAGCGTGCCTTTCGCGCTCAACACGATCAACTTCGTCAATTTCACAAGCGGGGAATACGCCGACAATTTCAAGAAACTCCTCTCTCCCCTCGATTATACCGGCGAACCACCCGTTGTGACGCCGTACAAAAAAACCATATTCCCGCCCAAGTTCCTCAAATACGGGATCCCCGCCATCATTGGATTTATTCTCCTGTCGGTCTTTGTTTGGATACCTCGCTTCATCCCGCCACAAGAGACGTCAACGGTCACACCCACGCCCACGCTTGCCGCGTCGCCAACATCTACCGCCACACCCGAACCCCCAACTGCCACAAAAACCGCCACTTTCACAGCCACCGCAACACGGACCATCACTTTGACACCGACGGTTACACAGACCCCTTCCCCCACCCAGGTCTTTGAAGTGGTATTGCGGATGTGCATAACGGCTGAATCATCAAACATCTATGTACGTTCCGGTCCCGGGCAGGTATTCGAGGCAAAGGTGCTGGATCTACGGGACGATTTTGGCAGGAGTCTGACTATATGCCCCTGGTTCTCGGCACAGATCGAAGGTGATGGATACATATGGCTTCTGCTTGCGCCGGATCAAAGAGAAACAGCCTTGCAGGAATTTGAGGAAGGATGGATTCGCCGCGACCTGCTCGACAGGAACATCCCCATCGAAATATTGCCTTTCACTACATTGACAGCCACGCCCACCCCCAGCAAAACCCCAACAATCACTCCCTTGCTCACGGCGACCAATACGTTCACATCCACTCCCACCCAAACATCAACACCCACAGCAACCGCTACCGATACTCCCACGCTAACAGCTACTCCCTAGTGATCTAGACTTTCCCAAGCTTCATCTTGGTCGAGCATGTATATACGGCTGGCCTCTTGGCAGGGAGGTTTGGGGGAGCAGGCTCTGAAAGTGAAAATTCACTATCTATGGTGTAATGACTCGACTTTTGCAGCATAGTGATTGACCTGCATTCAAGGGTATTATCGGAGTACAATTTTCATAGAACCATCTCCGGTTACCATGTGCCCAACATCCGCAGTGTTTCGTTGAGCCTTGGCAGGCAAGGCGAGACCGAAGA
>DATDAG010000292.1:0-5438 GCA_036525495.1 Anaerolineales bacterium | reverse complement strand
GGGTATGAAGTGGGACCGTTCATGCTCAATCCC
The DNA here is from genome assembly GCA_036525495.1 of Anaerolineales bacterium. Lineage (GTDB taxonomy): Bacteria > Chloroflexota > Anaerolineae > Anaerolineales > Villigracilaceae > Defluviilinea. Next base: position 5,405 of record DATDAG010000292.1, on the reverse strand, counting down.
TGGGGTAAGTTTTCAGATGGGATCAGCCGACGGTTAATTCTGAGGCGGGTTGAGATCATGCGTGAGCATTTGGGGTTCGAACGTGAGCGCATCCTTGAGTGGTGTCTGGCACACGCGATCCTGTCCGCATGGTGGGGGATCGAGGATAATACGGGTTGGGAATACGCGACAAATTTTGCCCAAACGATTTCCTCACTTTAAAAAGGACGACCTCCTGAACGGAGGTCGTCCCAGGAGGTTGGTTCTATGATTTGTTATTGGCCGATAAAGGAAAGGACTGCGTAGCCGAGGGCGAGGACACCAGTCACAACTGCAAAGGCGGGAAGGGTTATAAACTGACCAAGCCCAAACCACAGGAAGAACAAAAACATACACCAACCGGAAATCGACGAAGGCATTTTCATTTTACACTCTCCTATAAGAGTTAGTTGTCGGGTTCGCGTGAACCCGACAAACACTGTTTGTTGAATTACGCTACACTCTTTGCAACCCTTGAAACACAATTTCACATCATCTGGCGGTGGTAGAATGGATGTCTATGGCTACAATCTCCGCTCCCGCTGAATTCTCGATGCAACGCGCACACACCTATGACCGTGCCAGCCCCTTGCGCTGGATCTGGTCGCATGCGCGGCGTCATGGGTGGATCATTCTGATGATGATCGCCGGCGCGGTCGGTAATGCGGGCCTTGCCGCAGTAGTGCCTGTGTTGACTGGCAACGCGTTCAATGCGATGCTCGCTGTCAACCCTGACACAAGTGTGTTGCTGCCGCTGGCACTGACTCTTGGCATCTCACAGGTCATTCGCGGCGTCCTGCAGTTGGGGCGCAACTTCGGAGCGGAATTGCTGGCGCAAAAAATGGAACGCCAGGTGCGGGACGAGTTATACCTTTCCCTGCTTGCCAAGAGCATGACCTTCCACAACATCCAACCGGTGGGCGACACTATGGCGCGCTCCACGAACGATGTGCGCGAGGTCAATTACATGTTCAGCCCGGGCATCAACCTGGTGGTGGGTTCGCTCATTTTCATCCTCATGCCGATCTTTGTGGCGGGGCGGTATCACCCATCGCTTGTGCTTACGCCGATCGTCTTCATCACCCTGTATTTCTTTTTTCTCTCGCGGTATCTCAAAACGCTTTCTCCCATCACCGACGAGGTGCGCGCTTCATTCGGAAAGATGAACACGCATCTTTCCGAGTCGCTCGACGGCGTGGAGGTGGTCAAAGGTGCCTCGCAGGAAAATGCAGAGGTGGATAAGTTCGTGATGAACGCCAGCCGGGTAAGGAATGCCTTCGTCAAACAGGGCGACCTCGAGGGACGTTACGTCGCGATGCTCCTGCTCGGTTCTGCCTACGCCTTCGGCCTGTTCCATGCTCTTTTGCTCTTCCGCAGCGGACAACTTGATCTCGGCGATGTGGTAGCGTATTTCGGCTTGCTCGTACTGCTCCAATTCCCCACCTTCGTTTCGACGTTTGCCTACTCTCAAATTTCACTGGGCGTCTCCAGCGCACGCCGCATCTTGGAATTGATGAACCGCGAGACCAACCTCGACCAGAATTCACAGGGATATGCAGGATATATGAGAGGTGAGATCGAGTTTCGTGATGTTGAATTCGCCTACCCAACAATGAAAGAAGAGAGGAACGATGCCGTTGAAAATGTTTTGAGCGGAATATCGTTCAAGGTCAAACAGGGACAAACCGTTGCCATCGTGGGGCAGACCGGCGCAGGGAAGACCTCCCTCGTCAAACTGCTCAACCGCACCTATGATGTCACACAGGGACAGGTACTTGTGGACGGCGTGGATGTGCGCGATTGGAATCTCGCGTCCCTGCGTTCGCAAATCTCGATGATCGAGCAGGATATTTTCCTGTTCACGCGCAGCGTCAGCGAGAATATCGCTTTTGGGAAACCGGGAGCAACCCAAACTGAGATCGAAGCGGCGGCAAAGTCTGCGCAGGCAGATGAGTTCATCCGTTCATTCGACAAGGGATACGAAACCGTCGTCGGCGAGCGCGGCGTGACGCTCTCCGGCGGACAACGCCAGCGCATCGCACTGGGACGCGCCTTCCTGACCGATCCGCACATTTTGATATTGGATGACTCAACTTCCGCGATCGACTCCGCCACCGAGGACAGAATCCAGCGCGCCATCGCCAACGCCGCCCGCGGACGGACAACCTTCATCATCACCCACCGCCTGTCGCAGATACGTTGGGCTGATCTCATCATCGTCCTCCGCAAAGGCAGGATCGCGGCGATAGGCGCACACGATGAATTGATGCAAACATCCGATGCGTATTCGAGGATATTCAGGGAGTAGCTATGAGCGGTTAGCTGTTAGCGATCAGCCACTTGGGTTGGCGCTAAATGCTAATTGCTGGTAGCTGAAAGCTAATCTATGGGCTTCTTTTCCGGACTTAACGATGAAAAATACGACCGCCAGTACAAGGACAGTGACCTGGTACGGCGCATTATCGGCTACTTCAAGCCGCAGACCAAACGTCTCGCGTCAGTTTCAGGGTTGGTCATCGTCATCGCGGGAATCGGCGCAGCGTTACCGGTTGTCGTCAGCAACATGGTCAACCTGTTAAAGGGACAGCCCTCCTTCACCGCCATCAGCCTGGTCGGGCTGGCAGTGCTGTTGATCGGCATCGGCTTGTGGGGATTGAACTGGGCGCGGCGCAGTCTCGTCATCCGCGCGGTCGGCGACGTGGTGCTCGACCTGCGTACCCAAGCCTTCCGCGCCGCGGCGGAACACGACCTTTCGTTCTACGACCAGTTCTCCTCCGGGCGCATCGTCTCGCGCATCACGTCCGACACCAACGACTTCGGCCAACTCGTCATCATCGTCACGGACGTGGGCGCACAAATGGTGCAGGCGATCATCCTTGGCGTGGTACTTTTCCGCACCGAGGCGCGCATGGCATGGCTGTTAATGGCATTCCTGCCGTTCATCCTTGCAGTTGCATCCGGCTTCCGTGTGCTGGCACGACGCGTCACCAGGCGCGGCATGAAAGCCATGTCTGATGTCAACGCCGCCATCAAGGAGACCATCAGCGGCATCTCCATTGCAAAGAACTTCCGCCAGGAGGCAAGTATCTTCAAATCGTTCGACGAATCGAACATCCAGTCCTATCACGTCAACGTACAACGGGGCTTCGTCCTGTCGCTGGTCTTCCCCACGCTCAACGCTCTGGGCGGCATCTTCATCGCCATCCTTATATACGTGGGCGGTCTTAACGCGGCACAGGGCATTGTCTCGGTCGGCGCATGGTATCTCTTCATCATCAGCCTCGATCAGTTCTTCTTCCCTGTTTTGAACCTCTCCGCATTTTGGGCACAGATCCAGGCGGGACTCTCCGCCGCCGAACGCGCCTTTGCCCTGATAGACGCCGACCCGAATGTGATCCAGACCAGTTCAATGGATGTGCCCAGACTCAAGGGACAGATCCACTTCGACGATCTACATTTCCGTTATACGGATAACGAACCGGTTCTGACCCGCTTCAACCTGCTCATACAACCCGGAGAGACTCTTGCCCTGGTCGGACACACCGGCGCGGGGAAGTCGTCCATTGCCAAGTTGATCGCGCGCTTCTACGAATTCCAACAGGGACGTCTGCTCGTGGACGGCCACGACATCCGCTCGTTCGATCTGGCGCAATATCGCAAGCAGTTGGGCATCGTGTCTCAGGTCCCGTTCTTGTTTTCAGGAACAGTGGCAGATAACATCCGCTATGCGGCGCCAGATGTTTCAGATGAGGAAATGTCGCAGATGGCGCGAAAGATCGGCGATGGCGAGTGGCTGGAAACGCTTCCGAATGGGATCCAGACCGAGGTCGGGGAAAGAGGCGGACGTCTCTCGATGGGGCAGCGTCAACTCGTGGCGTTGATGCGCGTCCTGATGCAAAAGCCTGCCATCTTCATCCTTGATGAGGCAACTGCCAGTGTTGATCCGTTCACCGAATGGCAGATCCAGCAGGCGTTGAATCTCATCCTGAAAAACTCGACCAGCATCCTGATCGCGCATCGTTTATCCACAGTGAAGGCCGCGGATAGAATCGTTGTAATGGATAAGGGAACGATCATCGAGGAGGGCAACCACGATGGCTTGCTCGCGCAAAACGGGCATTATGCCACGCTGTACAACACTTACTTCAGGCACCAAAGTCTTGCGTATGTTGAACAGGCAAGGGAACTGGTCGGCGACGATTAAAGAAAGCAGACGATGATCGCCGTCCGCTTTCTTTAATCCAAATTGTTTACATGAGCACAAAAAATCACCACAAACACCGCCCAATCCCGTCTTAAGAGGGGCATACATTAACCCTTCTGACGTGTTGTTGACAAATACAAATATCCTTGTATTATAATGACATCTATTCAGATGCATACATCTCAGGAAGGAGGCTCATAGGAAAAGAGAAAAGTATTTCATCGTTTGTAAATTAACACAATTAGAAAGAGGAGATGAAAATTATGTTACGTAACAAATCAGTATTTAGCATACTTGCAGTTTTGGTCATGCTTAGTATGTTGCTTACAGCTTGTGGCGGCGGCACCCCCGCAGCTTCGGATGAACCCGCAGCACCCGCCCCTGTTGAACCGGCAGCCCCTGCTGCTACTGACGAACCTGCCGCTACTGAAGAACCCATGGAAGAAACGGTTCTGGTCATCGGTACAACTGATTCATGGTCCAGCTTTGAATCTGGTTGGGTATACAGTTTCCATGACTGGGAACTCTTCCACCAATGTGCTGATGGGTTGTTGAACAGCGTCCCTGGCAGCGCTGGCGAAGTAGAACCAGCTCTGGCTGAACGTTATGATGTCAGCGAAGATGGAACTGAATTCACATTCCACCTGCGCAGCGGCGTTGTATTCCCAGACGGAACCCCCTTCAACGCAGACGCTGTTGTATTCTCCTTCGAGAGAATTGCAGCGATCGATAATGATGAGAACGCCGGCTTCCTGTATACAGCTTATGCATCGGGTGTTGAGAAGGTTGATGATATGACCGTCAAAGTCACCTTCAACGCGCCATACGCATTTGCTGCGCAGTTGGTTGCCACCAACCCCTGGAAAATTCTTAACCCGAATGCCTGGTCTGCCACTGAAAGAGGCACCGAGAATACCGCCTGCGGTATTGGCCCATACGTGATCGAGAGCTTTGCCGAAGGCGAAGAGGCAGTCTTTGTAGCCAATGAGAGCTACTATGGCACCGCGCCCAAGGTCTCAAAAGTGGTCGTTCGCTACTTTGCGGATTCATCCACAATGGCATTGGCTCTGCAGAGCGGTGAAATTGATATCGCCTGGAAGTCACTTTCGCCCGCCGACTTTGATGCACTGCAAAGCGCAGATGGCATCACAACAGAAGTATCTGGCGGTACTGAGATCCGCTA
>DATDAG010000291.1:0-4737 GCA_036525495.1 Anaerolineales bacterium | reverse complement strand
GCACCCTGGTTCGGACTCTTTCAAGACAAATTTTCATCTAAAGTACCCCGCCATTGGAGGGTCGTTCTCGCGGCGCTCTTCGCTTCGACCATGGCGGCGTTCCTGCGCGGAATGATCCTGGGGTCAGATATCCCGCCTGTTTTTATTCTTGCATTAGGCGGCTCTGCCGCATTGGGCATGGTCGTCTGGCGTGGATTGTATTCATTACTAACGCGTAATCAGGTGAGGTGACGGACAAGATGGAATAGGAATTTTGCAGAACCGAATAATGTGGATCGCGCAAAACGGGTCAACGGATGGATCTCATAAGCAAGATAAAAACAATCTACCAGGAAACCTTCGGGCACAAACCGGCTCACATCGCCCGCGCGCCGGGGCGCGTCAACCTTCTTGGTGAACACGTGGACTACAACGATGGATTCGTCCTGCCCGCCGCAATTGACCGCGCCACATACATCGCTTTCTCCCCGACAACTGCGCCTCATTCCACTATCGTAGCAGCGGACTTCGACCAGCAAACCTCTTTCTCCACTGAAACCATTTCGACCAGGACACAGACAGATTCCTCTCCCCTGCCTGAATGGGGAGTGTACCCTGCTGGAGTGATGTGGGCGCTCACGGAAGAGAACCTGCCCGTATTACCGATGAATGCCGTTTTCGCCTCTGATGTGCCGCGCGGGTCGGGTTTGAGCTCATCCGCATCCGTTGAGATAGCGTTCACGCTTGCCTGGCAGACCCTCGGCGGCTGGACACTCCCACCCATGCAACGCGCCCTGATCGGTCAAAAAGCCGAAAATCAATATGTCGGTGTCAACTGCGGCATCATGGACCAGTTCGCCTCGGCTTGCGGGGTTGAAAACAAATTACTCCTGCTCGATTGCAGATCGCTTACGTGGAAAACGATCCCATTGCCAATAGACGTTTCAATTGTCATCGCGGATACGACCGTCCGCCGCAAGTTGACTTCCGGTGAATACAATAACCGACGCGCCGCGAGCGAAGAGGCAATAAAGTTGTTACAACACGACCTGCCGAACATCAGGTCACTGCGCGATGTCAGCATGGATGTGTTCGATCGATTCGCGAAAAATCTTCCGGATGAGATAGAGAAGAGAGCGCGTCACGTGGTGGAAGAGATTGGGAGAACCAACCAGGCTGAGGCTTTGTTGGAAGCGGGCGATATCCAAAGCTTCGGCAGGTTGATGAATGAATGCCACGCCAGTCTGCGCGACCTGTATGAAGTCTCCTGTCCTGAATTAAACGCGATGGTGAATATCGCACAGACACTTAATGGCTGTTTTGGGGCGCGGTTGACGGGGGCAGGCTTTGGCGGATGTACTGTTAATTTGGTGTCTGATGATCTTGCAAAAGAATTCGCATCGAAATTGGCGAGGCAATACAAGCGGGAAACCGGTCTTCATGCTGAAATTTACGTTACTCGCGCGTCCAATGGCGCAGAACTGATCAGTTGACGGAACTCCTCCTTCACCGGTTCGTATCTCCGGCGGAGGTCGCGTCAGTTTCGTGCCTAAAAGCTGTTACATCTTAATCCCTAACAAAAGGACTGGCATCCCTTCAGCAACCAGGTGTCATTTTTTTAAAATACGAGATAACGGGAAACTGCCATAAAGAACGCAGAAATCAACAACGTGGACGAATTGACCGGCACCACCCAAGCCTGTTGTTTTTGAATGGCACTCATCGCCGCCATTTGTTCAGGAGTCGGTTTGCCCTGGATTTGCACGCCAAGTTGCGCCATTTTAGTATTATTGGACCCGTTCATCAGACCGGTCACCATGCCCACCACTGCAAACAAGGCGCCGATGCCAAAACCAATCCCCGTGCTGGAGGACATCCACGGGGATTGGAACCAGCGCGAATCGATCCCATAGAGCCAAAAACCCGCGATCAATGTAGCGAAGACACTTACAGACATTATCGTTGAAAAACGCGTGCGCGCCATAAAGTGACCGATGAATGGTCTGCCCGCCTCGCCGGTTGCCCGCAAGGTGGGAGCGACGAAGAAGTTCAGCAGGAGCGCCGCGCCGACCCAGAATATGCCACATACGATATGGATCAATCGAAGTGCAAGGATAAGGTAATTCATCTCATCTCCTAAAGTTGGGAAAAGTTGGGATTGGAATGTTTGTAATAACACGGGCCGGGAATTTTCGTTGCGAGCCGGTATTGTGATAAAGTTAATTTCATAGTAATTCACAAACCCTAGATTTTTCGATCAACTCATCTTCGCAATCGCATCCTTCGCCAGCGCGTGCATTTCCCTGTCGCCCCGTTGTGCCACGATCTCTTGCAAAGCGGGCAACGTACGCTGGTCTTTCAACTCCCCCATCGCTTCGATGACATGCTTCTTCACTTCCCGTTCGGGATCTTTCAACATTTCAAGCAGGACCAATGCGACGCGCGGCTCCTTGATCCTGGGAAGGACATCCACCGAATGGATTCGGATCCACATCTCGGGATGATCCAACGCTTCAACCAAAATCTCGAAGCTGTTCACTCCAAAATTGACCAGCGCCTCCGCCGACATTTTTCCCACATCGTGATGCAGATCATAGAGCGCCATACCCAACGGGCCAATAGCACGCGGGTCTTTCATTCTACCAAGCAAGTCCGCCGCAAACTTACGGACGGCGCCTTCTTTATCTTTCAATGCTTCGATCAAGGGTTCCACCGCCATCGCACCCATATTCGCGATAGCGTTCAACAAGTCACCTGCGGCGGCTTCACGTTCATACCACCAATAGGGATCGCGTAGCGCCTCCATGAGATAGGGTAATGCATCGGGATGTTTCGTATTCCCCAACGCTTTCGCCGCCGCCTGACGCACTTCGATCTTCAGATCATCAAGAAGAAGCTCCGTGATCTCATCAAACGTGGACGGGTCCTTGAAGTAACCAAGCCCCAGACACGCCGCAATACGGACTTCATCTTCATGGTCTTTCAATAGATCCAAAATGGGCTTGATGGCTTGTCTGTCACCGATGCACCCCAACGCGATCGCCGCACGCGCACGGACGGTATAGTATTCGCCCTTCAACACATCAAGCAGCGCTGGTACTGCTGACTTATCTTTGCGAATACCCAATACATCTGCAACACGCGCACGGATGATGGGGTGTGCAGTCCCAAGGACATTAATCAACGTTGGCGAGGCAGAGGAGATTCGGGCAAGTACCTGCTGATAGATCGGGAGCAGGTTAGGTTCTCGCGTTTGAAGCGCTTCGAGCAGAATGGGAAGGGCGTCCGCGTCGAGTCCGATCAAATCCTGCGCGGCATGGTCGCGTTTGGATGAATCTGCAAGAAGGGCTAACAGCCTTTTCGCTTCGCCTTGTTTACCTCCAGTGAGCCAGGACATACGTCTATTGTACTGCCAAGTGGGTAGCCTTTGATAGAAATTCGGACGGAAAATCTCTGATATAATCTCGAACTTGGAGAGAGGAAAGCACATCGCCGGGGCTTCCCCGGTGTTATTTTGCCTGTACCCCGCCATTATTTTATTTGGAGCAACGAATGAAGAAAGAACAACTACTCGATTTATATTACCAAATGGTGCTGATCCGCCGCGTGGAAGAGCGCGGGGCGGAACTGTACCAGGCTGGCAAAATCGGCGGTTTCATGCATCTATACATCGGGCAGGAAGCCGTCTCGACAGGTTTGATCGCGGCGCGTGAAGACCGCGACCGCGTGATCACCGCCTACCGCGATCACGGCGTCGCCATCAATTGTGGCATCTCTGCTGACACAGTGATGGCGGAACTGCTTGGCAAGGCAACGGGCATGTCTAAGGGCAAGGGCGGCTCGATGCACATGGCAGACACAGAAAAGAACATGTGGGGCGGGCACGCCATCGTGGGTGGACATCTCCCCATCGCGGCAGGTTTCGCCGTCGGCGACCAGTATGCCAAGAACGATAACATTACGATCTGCATGTTCGGTGACGGTGCGACCAACATCGGCTACTTCCACGAAGCGTTGAATTTATCGAAGACGTGGGGTCTGCGCGTGTTGTGGGTTTGTGAGAACAATCAATACGGGATGGGTACCGCTGTGAGCCGTGCTTCCGCGGTTTCCGATATCCGCCAGAAAGCGGAGGGGTATGGTATGAAGAACGCCGAGGTCAACGGGATGAACATCCTTGAAGTGTATGAAGCCGCGAAGAATGCCATTGACTACATCCGCAAGGAGGGACAGCCGTACTTCCTTGAAGTGGACACCTACCGTTTCCGCGGTCACTCGATGGGCGACCCTGAACGCTATCGCAAAGCGGAAGAGGTCAAGCAGTGGCAGGAAAACGACCCCATCGGTATTTTCAACAAGTATTTGTTGGAAAAGAAGACTGCCACCCGCAAGGCATTGGATGAGATCGAAGCGCGCGTGGAGGACGAAGTCGCCAAGGCAGTCGAATTCGCCGAGACTTCACCCGAGCCCGCGCTGGAAGAATTATTTACAGATATTTACGCAGACTAAAACCAGTTGACAGTCGACAGTTGATAGTGGACAGGTAAAGCACCCACTGACAACCGACAACCGACAACTGACTACTGGAGTTGTACATGGCAAAAATCACTATGCGCGAGGCGATCTCGCAGGCAATTATGGAAGAAATGGACCGTGACCCCGCCGTCTTCATCCTTGGCGAGGAGGTCGGCGTTTGGGGCGGCACATATGCCGTTACCAAAGGCTTTTACGATAAATACGGCGCAGACCGCGTCAAAG
>DATDAG010000290.1:0-8383 GCA_036525495.1 Anaerolineales bacterium | reverse complement strand
GTGATAATCGCATGGACGCCTGCAAGTTTCTGCGCTTCGCTTGTATCTATCGAAGTTATCTTCGCGTGTGCATGCGGACTCCGCAATACCGCACCATACAACATCCCAGGCAGGCGGATGTCCGCGCCGAATGCAGCTCTGCCTGTCACTTTATCCACACCGTCATGCCGCAGTGGAGAAGTGCCGATGACTTTGTATTCGTTTGGTTTCTCTAAAGTTGTCATGTCTGACTCCTTTTCTTAACCACTATGGCACCAAGGTCACGAAGGTTTATTGACTTAAGGCTCACTGCCTTTTCCCTTTGTGTACTTCGTGCCCTTCGTGGTTAATAGTTCTTAACTATCCGCCGCGTCCAACACTGCTTTCACGATTCGATCATACCCCGTACAGCGACACAGATTTCCCGCCAACCATGCACGGACTTCGCCCTCGCTCGGGTCGGGGTTCTGGTCGAGTAATGCTTTACTTGCAACGATAAATCCTGGGGTGCAATATCCGCATTGCAGGGCGGCGTGTTCGATGAATTTCTGCTGTAACGGATGAAGTCCTTCGGGCGTGGCGATACCTTCAATGGTTGTGACGTTTCGTCCCTGAATTTCCACTGCCAGCACAAGGCACGAATTAACCAACACGCCATCGAGAATGATGTTGCAAGATCCGCAGTTGCCGTTGTTGCAACCTTCTTTTGCGCCCATCAGACCGAGTGTCTCGCGTAAAACCTCGAGTAGACTCTGCCTCGGCTCGCACAGGAATTCCATTTCTTCGCCGTTGATCAGGGCTGTGACGTGAGTTTTACTTGGCATATTTTCCTCCCGCGCGTTCGATGGCTCTGTCTAAAGCACGTTCCACTAATACCGCGACCAAATGCTTGCGATGTTCGGCTGTCCCACGTAAGTCTGTGATCGGTTTGGCAACGGACTGTGCCATGCGCGCCGCTTCTTTGACGTATTCACGCTTGATCTCTTTCCCTGAGAGAAAGGCTCCTGCATCCGAAGCAAGCAACGGCGTAGGAGCGACCGCGCCGAGCGCGATTTGTGCAGAGACAAACTTCATTCCACCTTCATCCAAAGCCACGGACGCACCCGCGCCGACCACGGCGATATCCATTTCATTGCGGGGGATGAAGCGCAGGTAGCCCGCACCAAAATACTCTTTGGGTGTTGGGACACTGATGGATGTGAGAAACTCGCCCGAACCCATCGCGTTCTTACCAGGTTCGACACAAAATTCCTCAACTGGCAATATGCGCGTACCGTTTGGGCCTGTGATCTGACAAACCGCCTTATGCACGATCAACGCTGGGATCGCATCCGCCGCGGGCGACGCGTTGCACAGATTGCCTCCCACGCTTGCTCGATTTTGGATCTGCACCCCGCCGATGAGTTTGATGGCATCAACCAATCCTGGGTAATGATCGCTGACATTTGAGTCACTGCAAATCTGACTACATGATGCTGCTGCGCCAATGCGCAGGCCGCTTTTGGGATCGAATGTCACTTGTGTGAGTTCTGGGATGTTCTTGACATCAATGACAAGTTTGGCTGAGCGGCGACCCTCGCGTAGCTGAACGAGTAAATCGGTGCCGCCCGCCAGAATTCGTGCATCACCGTTTTTACCAGCCAGAAGCCGAACTACCTCCTCCGCGCTCTTCGGCGCGGCATACTCGAACGATTGCATAAGCCCTCCGATTTTTGTTACAAACGAAAACGATCATACCTGCCATTAACAATACGACTCGGTGGTTGAGTAGTGACGCCGTTCGTTGACGTCATGTATCGAAATTACATAAAGTAAAGGAGTTCTTGTTACAAGAAGTATTTTGTAACCTGTTGGTTTCGACACCTGCGCTTGCGTGCTGGTGCAAGTGTACGGCAGCGATGATTGAATAGGAGTGCAACATCATGTCAAATCCGCCGCCTACTCAACCAACAAAGTGTCTCTGAAACTACTCTTCTTCCTCTTCTTCTTTTACTCCGAACACTTCATCGATCCGTTTCAGCACATCATCCGTCAACTTTGAAGCGATCTTGCCTGCTTTCATATTCTCTTGCAACTGTTCCGCGCGACTCGCGCCTGTAATCACCGAACTCACGAACGGATTCTTCAAACACCACGCCAGCGACAACTGTGCCAGCGTGCAACCCAATTCCTTTGCTATTGGTTCCAGTGACTGAACTTTGACAATCTTGTCCTTGTCAGAGACACTCTCGGTCATCCAATCTATTTTCATAGCGCCAGCGCGACTGTCGGCTGGGATACCTGAGTTGTACTTGCCACTTAAGAGCCCCATCGCCAACGGACTAAACGTTGTGGAGCCATATCCGTATTCCTTATAGAAACGAGCATACTCTCCAGCATAATGCTGGCGTTCGAACAGGTTATATACAGGCTGTTCTACTACAGGCTTATGCAAGTGATGTCTCTCGGCAATTGCAATAGCCTCCACGATCTCCGCCGCAGTCCACATGGATGTCCCCCAATACATCGCTTTGTCCCATTCGATGATATTGTGCATCGCCCACACGGTTTCTTCGATCGGCGTGTTCTTGTCCGCGCGATGGCAATACAGCACATCCACGTAATCCAACTGGAATCGTTCCAAAGAACCGTTGATGCCTTCGATGAGTCGTTTGCGGTTGAGGGTGTTACTCTCGTTCACGCTGTCGTGCAAACCCCAATAGATCTTCGTTGTTACAAGGTAACTTCCCCTGCGCCAGCCTAATTTTTTCAGCGCCGCGCCCATCACCTCTTCCGATTTGCCCCCTGCATACGCTTCTGCGTTATCGAAAAAATTCACACCCAGATCATACGCCGCCGCCATGATCTCTACCGCCGCATCCACATCCACCTGGTTCTTGAATGTGATCCACGATCCCAGTGACAACTCGCTGACTTTAATTCCCGTCCAGCCCAAATTTCGATATTCCATTACTGCCTCCAATGATGTTTTCTGCCGTGTCACCCTGAGCGATAGCGAAGGGTCTCTTGTGTCTTGAGATATTCTTCGCTCAGAATGGCAGATGCAACACACATTATAATCCCCTCATGCGCTTCATGCTTCGTTCTTCAACCTTCATCCTTTTATTGCTGACTGCTTGCGCCCCTCAAGCGGATTTCTCCACGCCCAAGCCTTTGACCCTCATCCCATACCTGACTCAAACACCTCAGACTCCGCTTCCATCGACATCTGAAGGCTTGGTCCCGCTGAAGACGCCTCTGCCTACTTCCACGCCTTTCACCTACACTGTCCAGCAAGGCGAAACCATCAGCGGCATCGCTCTTAAGTTTGGCGTTTCCATTGACGAATTGATCGCCATCAATCCCGATGTTTCCCCCAACATTATGTCAGTTGGAACAACACTCAAAATTCCAAGCAATCCTCAAAACCTAACTGGTGAGTCAATTCCCGCGCCTGCTCTATTCACTGTCGAGCAGATCGAATGTTATCCGACAACGAATAAAGGTATGTGGTGTTTTGTGCTCGCTCACAATGACTTTCCAGACTTCATGGAAAATCTCAGCGCGCAGGTTACGTTGGTTGATTCAAGTGGATCATTTATCGCAACACAAACCGCCCTGCTACCGTTGAACATCCTCCCGCCTAATTCTTCACTTCCACTTTTCGTTTATTTCCCGCCTGATATTCCCGTTGATGCAAAACCCCAAGTCCAAATCCTGACTGCGATTCGTTTATCGCCCAATGACCCCCGATATTTGCCAGTGACAGTGAACAACACGCTCGTGCAGATCAACGCCGACGGGCATTTCGCTCAAATCAGCGGCGATGTCCGTTTGCCAGCCGAATCAAACGCCGCGACACAAACCTGGGTCGCAGTGGTGGCTTACGATGAAGAAGGTCGCGTCGTTGGAGTCAAACGCTGGGAGGGAGGCGGAGTGCAGCCTGGAGGGAGTCTTAGTTTCGAGATGACCGTATCCAGCCTAGGCGGAAGAATGACGCGAGTTGAGTTTGCGGTGGAAGCAAGACCATGACCCCCACCCAGCCTCCCCCATTTTCCGATCGAAGTTCGTCGGAAAATGGGGGAGGTGTTCATAGGACAGAGGGAGCTGGGTTACTTCCCGTCCAGCCACATATATCTTTCAATCGGAATATCGATCGGCGTCAGCACATATCCCTTCACATACGGTTTGACCAGTTCATAATCGAGCCAATGGACAGTGAACAGCGCCGCGGCATCATCCACGAGCATTTGCTCGGCTTGCTGATACATCTCAATGCGCTTTGTCACATCCTGCTCGATGCGTGCGGCTTCGAGCAAGGCATCGAGCTCGGGGTTGGAGTAGCCGCCGTTGTTCTGGTTCGAGCCTGAGTGGAAGAGCACATCCGCAAAGTTTTCGGGATCGGGATAATCGGCGCACCAACCACTGCTGAAAAGTTGACCATGGTTGCCTGAATAGATCTGGTCGTAATAAAAATTCGGCTCAAGATTTTCAACCGTGATCGTCACGCCGAGATTCTTTTTCCACATGTCTGCCAATGCCGCGACATCAGAGCCGATATAACTTCCGATGCCCGAGTCGGTAAAAACGATGGGCGGCAGGTTGACGCCGTATTTCGATTGCTTTAAAAGTTCACGCGCCTGTTCGGGATCGTAAGGCAAACCTTGTAAAGAAATACTGAATCCCGGCAAGCCCGGTGGGTAAACGCCATGCGCGGGCAACGCGTGACCATCCAACACAACGTCGATGTATTGCTGGCGGTTGAACGCCATAGAAAACGCCTTGCGAACGTTGATATCATCGAAAGGTGGTTGCGTTGAATCAAAAGTGACGTAGCCTGTGCAAAGTGACACGCCTGTGCGCAGTTCGTCGTGAAGCGGCTCGGTGGGATCAGTAAAACGCTCGATGGAATATACGCTTGTAATATCCACATCGCCAGATTCATATAATCTCTGGCTGTCGCCTGAATATAAATTGACAACCACATAAGGAATGGACGGCGCGCCGAGATAAAAATCCTGATTGGCTTCATAGACAATGCGCTCGAAGGATGTCCACTCGTTCAGACGGTAGGGTCCTGTTCCGTTCGGGTGACGGTACCATTCACTGTCGCCTTCCACGTTTTCATTATCCAACACAAATGAAGTAGGGTAAGTGAGTTTCAATAAAAAGTAAGGCTTGGGCGCGTCGATTGTGATTTGCAGTGTGTGTTCGTCAAGCGCCTTAATACCCTGGATATGATCTGCCGCTCCCGATGCAAAATCATAAATGCCGACGATGTCGCCGAGATAAGTCAGCGCAGTGTCCGATGCAAGCGCGGGACTGGCAGAGCGTTCGAGTGAATACACAAAATCCTGAGCAGTGACGACACGCCCATTGTGGAATTTTGCATTTTGGCGCAAGTGGAACGTATAGGTCATGCCATCGTCGCTCACATCCCAACTTTTAGCGAGATCAGGCGTCAAATTCAATTGCGGATCAAATGAGACCAGACCGCTAAAGACGCGCTTATCACCCGATCCATATGTTGTATGTGGATCATATTGCCGCGGATTCGTAGACTCGCCTCCTTCCAGGACCAAGGCCTGGTTCAGCGGAATATCCGTCTGCCACGCTGATGCAGGGTGCGGCGCAGAGATATTAAGTAACACCGCTACGATCACGAAGAGCATAAGTGCGGAAGCTTGCTTCCGCATTCCAAACTTAAGCATTGTTCCCTCCTTTGCGGTTTTGGGCGCGGATGAAGATGCCAAGTGCGATCACTCCAATGATGAGCAGGAAGAGACAACAGGCGCCTAACAATGCCAGCGTCAATGCGATTGGAGGTCCGCCTCGGATGGGGGGGCTTTCATTTGTTGGTGTTTCGCCAAAGGATGATGTTGGAATGGCTGTTGGCGTTGCAGCCTGGTTTGCCAGCGGCGCACCTGAAATTGGAACGATGGTGGGAACATACGTTGGTGTGGGTTGTGCAGTCGGTTCGGCGGAAACAGAGCGCGGCGCGGCGCCGATTCCTGCCCTCCAAGCGTCCTCGAGCCCATCCAGATCGAAACCATATGTCTTCACGAGTGCATCTTCAAGAGCCGCTCCATCACGCAGGGATATGAGGAAGGCTGTCATCTTTTCCTGCCCCTGGGTTTCGATGAGGAACTTGGTAATACTGTAAGACTGGCTGTAGGAAAGGTATGCCTTGCTCGGTACTTCGGAGAACCCTGCACTCAATGAACGGACTGTGAGCAATGTATTGTCTTTTATGGCATCGTCCAGTTGTTTTTGCGATGCGCTATCCAGTTCGCCTTCGCTGTATACAGCGAGACCTTCCACCAGCCAGGTTGGCAGGCTGCCAAGGCACGAGAAAGTGAGATGTCCCACCAGTACATGAGTCAACTCGTGGACAATGGCATCACGCCCCCATTCGAGATCAGATTGTGAGATGCCGAGGATGACAATGTCGTGATCGGGAAATGCCTGACCGCCTGTCCATGAGGGTTCGTAGAGGATGGCGTCTTTCAAGTCGTTGGTACTGGCATAGATATATAGGTCTATGGGAGTTTCGGCTGTCAGTCCCGACTTCGTTCTGTTGAATTCCAATCCATTTTTTGCGGCGGTGAGCAGGTCTTGTGCGAAGGTTTGATCACCGGAATAATAATGGAGGTTGAGCTTTTCTCCTGAAACAGTTTTCCAGTTGTGGTCCGAATCCAGCCATGTGACTGTCTGCCGATTCGACACTGCTTCCTTGCCAGTTTCATCGGTGTAACGCCATTGCCACCAGATGGTTGCGCCGGGTGGGAGGGAGCCGCTCTGGCGCATTTCCCATGTCCATTCCACGCTGACAGATTTCCCTGGGTTGAATTGTGGGAAGGCTTTAGCGATTACTTCGCCGCAGGTGAGTTGGTCTGTTCCGTACTCGAGGACAATTGAGGTAATGTTTGCAGGCGCGTTGATCTTTACGCTGAACGTCACTGCTAGGGGGAATGAAAGTATCGCCTGATCGTCGGTTATGTCTGCCTGGGGGGAGGCAAAGGCAGTTTGGACAGCGAACATGTTGAGGTTAAGAATGAGCGTGAACAGGGTCAAAATCCGTCGCATATCGGTTCTCCTATGAAGGTTTGGGGAGTTTATCACGTTCTGTGGTCACCTTCCAGACACTTTTCAATCCGGACATCTTTGTTTGACGCTTGTATACCTTGCAAGTATAATCTTTTCGTCCCTCCCGAATTGGGAGATTTTGTTGAGGTTACTGATGGCTCTTCGTGGAAATTTACGCGACTTTACGATTACACAATTGCTCAACCTGATCAACCTTGCTCACAAGTCCGGCACGCTTGTCGTGGATGGCCCAAGTGAGCAGGCTTTTATTTCTTTCCGCGAAGGGAAACTGGCTTATGCGCGCGTGGGTCAGGAGGATGGGACGCTGGCAACGGTATTGCATAAGGCAAACAGGTTGACCGTGAACCAATACCGCGCGATCGTGGAGCGGGCGGGGAAAATCACGGATAAGGAACTTGGTTTGTTGTTGATCAATTCCGGGTATCTCACGCAGGAGGAGATCCTTGCCAACCTGCAGGGATACTTTACAGAAGTGGTGCGCCGCCTGTTCACATGGGTGGAAGGCTTATTTCGATTTGAAGCGGAAATGATGCCGCCCGCTGATCGAATCAATGTGCGGCTTGATCTTGAGAATATTATCATCGAAGGTTCCCGCCAGTTGCGGGAATGGGAACAACTCTCGGATGAAATTCCCAGCCTTGAAATGGCGTTGAAGTTTACAGACCGCCCGCTCAAGAATGTGAACCTGAGCGTGGAGGAGTGGCGCGTAGTCTCTTTTATCAACCCCAAAAACACGATGAAGCAGATCGGGCAGACCAACAAGATGAACGATCATGAGATCCGCAGGATCGTTTATGGCCTGCTTCAGGCGGGTCTTGTAGAGATCATCCGCCCCGAAGGCGTTGTCATTCAACAGAGTCCGAAGATGTTCCCGACGCAGGTCAAAGAGGAACAGAAATCATTGGTCAATAAATTGATTGGGCGCATTAAGACGCTATAGTCATCCAGGCGGAAGGAATCGCAATTATGCAAACAGTAAAGATGGTTGTCACAGGTCCATTCAGTGCAGGCAAGACGGAATTCATCCAATCCGTCAGCGAGATCGACGTTGTTTCTACCGAACGCAAAATTTCCAACAAGGCGGAGCAGTCTGTAAAGGAAGCCACAACCGTCGCGATGGATTTCGGCCGCATCACTGTTGATGAAGACCTGGTCCTTTATCTGTTTGGCACGCCGGGTCAGAAACGATTTGATTTCATGTGGGAGATCCTTTCGGAAGGCATGCTTGGTTTTATTGTGATGGTAGATAGCACCCGCCCTGAGACCTTCCGTGAAGCGCGGTCGATCCTTGAAACCTTCCGGGCGTATGCACCCACCC
>DATDAG010000289.1:0-2113 GCA_036525495.1 Anaerolineales bacterium | reverse complement strand
TGAGACGATCCTGAAACGTCATCAGCAAAAATATCATCAAATTCGATTTGTGAAGTCGATGTGACTGAAAGGGTATGTAGCTTCGTCTGGTACCGTATAATGCTATTATGCAAGGCGGAATTTTTTTCGAAAGTATAGGTGACAAATACATAACCCTGGTCGGGTGCGAGGCAAATTCCTGCCAACCCATTCGTAGCAGTTGCGTGTGGCAGTTCCTGGATGGGATCCAAGGCGGGAATATCATCTGAAAAAATTAAGACGGATCGATCGTTGGTGACAACTTTTATGGTCCCGCGCAGTTCAGTGACGAAATAGAGGGGATCCTTAGGGTCTGAACCAGGGTTGGGTACGAAAGCGATTGATGTAGGAAAATGATAGCCACGGCTATCAACATTGATCGAAAACCCTGGTTGGACTGCCCAATCTGCTAAAGGGTCCCACCCGGATGCTAGGGATGATTGTTCATTCGCTACCGAAGAGCAAGATGCAAGGACAAAAGTCAAGCCCATTGTCAGGATAACTACTCGAATACTTATTTTGAAATCTCCCTATATTGACTGGTTGTTTGAAAATACGAAGTGTATTTGACTGAGAGTTCAACTTACTTCAGTGCACCCCAACCAGCATACCTGGCTGTATCGCCCAATTCCGCTTCGATGCGCAGCAGTTGGTTGTACTTCGCCACACGGTCTGAGCGGGCGGGGGCGCCTGTCTTGATCTGACCTGTGTTGAGGGCCACGGCGATGTCTGCGATGGTGGCGTCTTCGGTCTCGCCCGAGCGGTGACTGGTAACCGCCCGCCAGCCAGCCCGTTGACATTCGTCCACGGCTTCGATGGTCTCGGTCAATGAACCGATCTGGTTCACCTTCACAAGCAATGCATTGGCGGCGTTCTCCTTGATCGCCTTGCGGACGCGTTCGGGGTTGGTCACGAGAAGGTCGTCACCGACGATCTGGCATTTGTCGCCAAAGGTTTGAACGCCCAGTTTCCACGCTTCCCAATCGTCCTGTGCAAAACCATCCTCGATGGACACGATGGGGTAATCCTCCACCCACTTCGCCCAAAACTCCACCATCTGTTCGCCAGTCAGTTTTTTGCCTTCCTTGCGCAGATTATAGGTTTTCGTGTCTTCTTCGTACAGTTCCGATGCGGCGGGGTCGAGTGCGATGGCAACGTCCGCTCCGCGACCCGCTTTGAATCCAGCTTTTTCGACCGCCGTGAGAATCACCTCGATGGCTTCGTTGTTGGCTTTCAACGCGGGCGCGTATCCGCCTTCATCGCCGACCAACGTGGCATAGCCTTTTTCCTTCAACACGGATTTCAACGCGTGGTAGATCTCCGCGCCCCAGCGCACGCCTTCGCCAAACGACGACGCGCCGAACGGCATGACCATGAATTCCTGCATGTCGGTCGATTGCCAGCCCGTGTGCGCTCCGCCGTTCAGGATGTTCATCATCGGCACGGGCAGGAGGTGCGCGTACACGCCGCCGAGATAACGATACAGCGGGAGACCCAACGAGTTCGCCGCGGCTTTTGCGACTGCCAGACTGACTCCCAGGATCGCGTTCGCGCCGAGTTTGGATTTGTTCGGCGTGCCGTCCAACGCGAGAAGTTCCGCGTCTATCGCCTTTTGTTCTGATGCGTCCCACCCGAACAGCGCCTCAGCTATGGGTCCGTTCACGTTCGCCACCGCCTGCGAGACGCCCTTGCCGAGATAACGCTTCTTGTCGCCGTCGCGCAACTCCAGCGCCTCATGCACCCCTGTCGATGCGCCCGACGGCACCGCCGCGCGTCCCCACGAACCATCCGCCAATGTGACTTCCACCTCGACCGTCGGGTTGCCGCGCGAGTCGAGAATTTCAAGCCCTGAGATACTTTCGATAATCGTTTGCATATGATTCTCCAAATTGTTATTATAGATGCAAGTATAATCCACTTCGATCCCTCGTCATTGCGAGCGACCGCTGGTCGAGTACGACACTTGCACCTGCATCCAAGTGCGGGTGAGGTATCGAGACCGAGGGAGCGAAGCAATCTGCGCCATGTGTAGGGGATTGCTTCGCTCGTTATCACTCACTCGCAACACCGCACCTGCGGTGGGTGCAGGTGTGAC
>DATDAG010000288.1:0-9262 GCA_036525495.1 Anaerolineales bacterium | reverse complement strand
TACTCTCGTTTGAAATCGATGGCGCTGATAAAAACATCGTCTTTCGCTTCATGGAATCGCTTTCAATTTGCCTTCCCGCCACGACACTTGGAGACATATACTCGCTTGTCCTTCATCCCATGACATCCTCTCATCGCGGCTTGATGGCTGAAGAACGCGCCCGCGTCGGGATTCCCGATGGGCTGGTACGGCTTTCTACAGGCATAGAATCCGCCGACGATATTCTCGCCGACCTTGACTCCGCGCTGAAAAATATATGAGGCACCAAACATTACTGTAACCTGATATTAATGATCCCATCCTTGACTTGTCCAATATATCGTCATATACTCCGATTTATCTGATTAATCGTAACTATGGTAATCCGAGACCGAATTTCCCCAGATATATCCGAGTTTCTCCGTTATCTCGCCACACACGAAGAGGTCAAAAACGGGCTCCCCTCTCTTAAAAACTTGAGTGTAGAACTAGGCGTCAGCGTTGCGTCCCTGCGTGAACAACTTGAAGTGGCGCGCGCGCTTGGGTTGGTCGAAGTCAGGCCCCGGTTGGGTACGAGGCGCAAGGACTATTCCTTTACGCCTGCCATCCGCCAAAGCCTTGGCTACGCGCTAACGCTTAATAATGAACACTTCCGCAAATACTCCGAGCTACGCAATCATGTGGAAGCCGCGTTCTGGCACGAGGCTGTGGGGAAACTCACGGAAGAAGATAAATCAGAACTGCAAAACCTGATCACACACGCATTCGAGAAATTACAAGGTCCGCAGATACGTGTTCCGCATGAGGAACATCGTAAATTGCACCTGATAATCTTCAGCCGCCTTGAAAACCCGTTCGTGACAGGGATTCTCGAGGCTTATTGGGACGCGTACGAAAATGTCGGCTTGAACGTTTTTACCGGCGGCTACGAGTATTTGCAGGAAGTATGGCAATACCACCAACAAATGGTAGATGCAATTTGCAACAGCAATTACGAGGAAGGTTACAACGCGCTGATCGCGCACACCGACCTCCTGTATCACAGACCATAATATCTTTTTAGGAGCACTATGAATAAAGTAGTAAACGACTTCTCGATCATCGTTGGCACAAAGAACGGCTCAGGCAGTTCCACCGCCAACAACACCATCCTGCGCGCCATCTTCAAGATGGGCGTCCCGGTATCGGGCAAGAATCTCTTCCCATCCAACATTCAAGGCTTGCCCACCTGGTACACCATCCGCGCCAGCAAGGATGGCTATCTTGGACGACGCGAGAGCAATGAGATCGTCATCGCCATTAACCCTGACTCGTTCACAAAGGACCTCGAATCTGTCGCGCCCGACGGAGCCTTTTATTACGCCGACCACATCAAACTCCCCATCAACCGCACAGACATCGCCATCTACCCGATGCCGGTCAAGGAACTGGTCAAGAACGACCCGAATGTTCCAACCGACTTCCGGGATCTTGTAGGCAACATGGTTTATGTGGGCGTGCTGGCGCAGATGATCGGCATTGACGTGGAAAAGATCGAAGCCGCGCTTGATTTCCATTTCAAAAGCAAACCGAAACCGATCAACATGAACATGGGCGCGATCAATGCCGGTTACGAATGGGCAAAGGCAAATCTCGAAAAGAAAGATCCATACTATCTCGAGCCCATGGATAAGACCGAAGGGATGATCATGGCTGACGGCAACACCGCCGGAGCGATCGGCTCCATCTTCGGCGGCACACAATTCGTTGCCTGGTATCCAATCACGCCCGCCACATCCCTGGCTGAGGCGATGAACGATTACTTCCCGATGCTCCGCAAGCGCGAGGACGGGAAACACACCTACGCCGTGGTGCAAGCCGAGGATGAACTTGCCGCAATCGGCATGGCGGTCGGCGCGGGATGGAGCGGACTGCGT
Source organism: Anaerolineales bacterium (assembly GCA_036525495.1). Classification (GTDB taxonomy): domain Bacteria; phylum Chloroflexota; class Anaerolineae; order Anaerolineales; family Villigracilaceae; genus Defluviilinea. Next base: position 7,367 of record DATDAG010000288.1, on the reverse strand, counting down.
TCAATGACATCCACTTCAGGTCCTGGCTTGAGCCTTATGACCGAATTCGTGGGGCTTGCATACTACGCCGAAGTCCCTGTGGTAATTTGGGACATTCAACGCATCGGTCCCAGCACGGGATTGCCCACACGCACATCCCAGGCGGACCTGAGTTTCGCCATGGATATGGGTCATGGCGACAGCGACAGCATCGTACTGATGCCGGGTAACATGAACGAATGTTTCGACTTTGGCTGGCAATCCTTCGATATTGCAGAACGCCTGCAGACTCCGGTCATCATTTTGTCTGACCTGGATATGGGAATGAACCAATGGATGAGCAATCCCTTTGAATATCCCAAAACACGTATGGACCGCGGCAAGGTCCTTCTTGAAGAAGATATCGAGGAGTTGAAAGGCAAATGGGGACGCTACCTCGACAAGGACGGGGACGGCATCCCCTACCGCACCTTCCCGGGCAACAAACACCCGATGAGTTCCTACTTCACGCGCGGCACCGGTCACGACGAATACGCCAGATACACCGAAGACGCAGACACATTCGATCGCAATATGATGCGTTTGAAAAAGAAATTCGTCACTGCCAAACAATACATGCCCAAGCCTGTTGTTTTCTCCACCAAAGGCGCAAAGGTTGCCATTATTGCCTACGGCTCCACCGAATCGGCTGTCATCGAAGCTCGTGACCTGTTGGCAAACGAAGACGCCATCAAAGCCGATTTTATGCGCGTCCGCGCTGTTCCCTTCACCCAGGAGGTTGATGAATTCGTCAGCAAATATGACCAGATCTTCGTTGTGGAACTGAACCGTGACGGACAATTGCATCAGCAGTTGTCGCTGGCATATCCGGGTCACGTATCAAAATTCAAATCCCTGGCGTTGGGCGATGGCATGCCTGCCTCCGCCAAGTGGATAAGAGAAGGCATTCTGGCACAATACGTTGAACCTGCAAAAACCAAATCTGTGAAAAAAGCAACTGCAAAGAAAGTTACTGGTACGAAAACCGCCAAGAGCGGAATGAAAGGAGCCAAATAATGTCTGCACTCCCGATGGCTGGTGCACCGGCAAATGTAAATCTTGCCGGTCTCGCCAAGAACGATTACCGCGGCAACCCCACCACCCTTTGTCAGGGTTGCGGGCACAACTCGATCTCCAACCAGATCATAGCTGCCATGTACGAAATGAACGTTGTACCCGAAAATGTCATCAAATTCAGTGGTATTGGATGTTCGAGTAAAAGCCCGACATACTTTATGAGCCGCTCCTTTGGCTTCAACAGTCTTCACGGACGTATGCCTTCAATTGCCACCGGCGCTTTATTTGGCGACCATCACCTGAAAGGTATTGGCGTTTCAGGTGACGGCGACACCGCCAGTATCGGCATGGGACAGTTCAAGCACGTCATGCGACGCAATGTGAACATGGTCTATATTGTGGAAAACAACGGTGTATATGGTCTCACCAAGGGACAATTCTCCGCGACTGCCGAACAAGGCTTGGAACTTAAGAAGCAGGGAACCAATCCCTACCTGCCTGTGGATATTTGCATGGAAGCTCTCATTTCAAACGCGACATTTATTGCGCGTTCATTCGCGGGCAACCCCAAACAGGTAAAGGAACTGCTCAAAGCCGCCCTCGCGCACAATGGCATCGCCGTTCTCGACATTATCAGTCCCTGTGTGACATTTAACAATCACCACACTGCATACCACTCTTATTCCTGGGGAAAGGAGCATGAGGAACCGCTGCACGATATAACCTATGTGGCGCCCCGCAACGAGATCATCCTTGAGCGTGAATTGCTGGAAGGGGAAGTCCGCGAAGTGCCAATGCACGATGGCTCAACAATTGTCATCAAGAATCTCGAAAAGGGGTATGATCCGACCAATCGCTTCGAAGCCATGCGTGCACTGGAAGAGGCCCACCGGAACGACTGGCTTGTGACGGGTTTGATCTATGTCAACCCGGAAAAGCCCGCGCTTGCAGAAACCTACAACCTTGTGGACACCCCTCTCAACCGCCTCACAGATGAAGACCTGAGACCTGCCCGTGAAATGATCAACGAGATCAACGCACTGATGTTCTAGCATCCACAACAAAATCAAACAGAGACGCGGAAAGCAGAGATAAATTCGCTCTTCCGCGTCTCTGCGACTCTGTGGCAAAATACAGACATGATCGAGATTTCCCCAACCCTCCAGATCGACCAACGCGAATTGCACTTCGAATATGTCCGCGCGTCCGGACCTGGCGGGCAGAATGTCAACAAAGTGGCGACAGCGGTGCAGTTGCGCTTTGACATCCTTAACTCCCCCTCGCTCGCTTCAGACATAAAGGGACGCCTGATCCAACTTGCAGGAAAACGCGTCAACGCTGACGGCGTTCTGGTCATCGAAGCAAGACGTTTCCGTACACAGGATGCAAACCGCGAAGACGCCATACGGAGATTTTCCGGACTCGTCCGTAAATCGCTTATACCTACAAAGCCACGCAGAAAAACAAAACCCACCGGGGCGTCCAGGGAAAAAAGATTGCAAAACAAGAAACGCAAAGGGGAAGTAAAGAAGGGCAGGCAGGGCAGAACATTCGAATAGCACCAGTTATAATCCCGTTTCTATGAATAAAACCATTATCGGTCTCCTGTGCGGCCTCACCGCCGCGTCCATTTGGGGGGGGATGTACGTCGTCAGCAAAGTTGTATTGGAAGTTATACCGCCGTTCACATTGCTTTCCATCCGCCTGATTTTGGGAGCTCTAGCTCTTGGAATCGTGATTGCCTTTCGCAGGAAAACCCAATATACAAAACGACAGTTTCTCGACAGTTTTCTTGTTGGGATCGTGGGGTACGGCATATCCTTGGCATTTCAATTCATCGGAACAAAATTATCCACTGCTTCGAACGGAGCCTTGGTCACATCCGCCACACCAGCATTTGTGCTTCTATTTGCTCCCTTTTTACTTAAAGAAAAGATTACCTTGCGAGGAATAATCGCTCTGGCTGTTTCATCGCTCGGTGTCGTTGCTGTCATTGACCCACGTACAGCGGATTTTTCATCATCACTTTTTATGGGAAACTTAAGCCTACTTGCCGCAGCGCTGACCTGGGCGTTGTATTCCGTACTCGTCCGCAAAATCTCCCGATCAGCTGATTTACTTCTATCCAGCGCGGTCATGCTGACTGGTGGAATCCCCTCCAGTATCCTGTTCGGTTTTTTTGAAATCAGCAAACAGGGAATTGAAGAGATCACATTTGGAATTATCCTGGGCATTCTCTTTCTGGGTATCGTCTCCACCGCGCTTGCCATGTTCCTTTGGAACTATGCCTTTGCTGAGTTGCCCGCCGCCCTCGCTTCGCTCACCTTCTTTGCCCAACCGGTGGTCGGCTCCCTGCTCGGATGGTTCTTTTTAGGGGAAAAAATAACCTCATTGTTCATTGTTGGTGGGATGCTTATTGGGACCGGTCTCGTTATCTCAAGCACAAAGCGATCTTAAAATTTTTTGACTGGATGGTTTGTGAAATCTCATAAAGTCGTATTACCTGGACCTTAACAAAAGTCTCGAAAAGTCGTATCACATGCCTGAGATGCAAAAGCAAAAACAGGATGGATACGATGAGCAATAATGGGCAAACAACCACACTGAAAGAGCGCGTCATGATTGCCGAGTGGGTAGAAGCCGGACAAAGCAGTCGTGAAATTGCTGACGAACTGGGGCGTCCACTACCTACTATCCGCAAATGGCGGCAAAAATATCTACGGGAAGGGAGAGCAGGTTTGTCTAGCCAAATGGGTAGACCCGCAGAGATGAAAGATGCCATTCTCGAATTGCGAGAAAAACATCCTGGCTGGGGGGCGCAGACCTTACGGCTGGAAATCGCCAAAGATGAACGTTTTGTCGGTTTGAGGATTCCCAGTCGGTCACGGATTGCGGCATACTTGAAAGAAAAGAAGAAAGTGCGCAAGTATGAACACCATCAGGATTTGCCGGAACCGAAAACACAGCCAGTGCAACGCCCGCATCAGGAATGGGAAATGGACGCCCAGGGCGTGACGACTGTGGCCGGATTAGGCAAGGTTTCCTTCATCAACTTGTTAGACGTCTACAGTCATGCCAGCATTGACAGCCGTGCTTGTCCTAACACTCGCCATCCCAAATCGCAAGAATACCAGCGGGTTTTGCGGCTTGCCTTCATCCGCTATGGAATGCCAGAGCAGATCAGCCTGGATCACGACAGCGCTTTTTACGATAGGTTTTACGATAGGTTTAACGATAGGTTGACAAATTGAAGATAGAGGTGCTACACTACTAATGCGTGTTACTAACACGTGTTAGTAGAAAGGTTTGTCCTTGCGAAAACGGGTAACAAGCAAAGACATAGCAGAGAAGGTTGGTGTTTCCCGCACAACCGTTTCTCTCGTCTTAAATAATGTAAGGGGTATTCAAATCAGCGATAAAACACGTCAGAAAGTATTAAATGCCGCAAATGAGTTGGGGTATGTGCCAAACGCGGCTGCTCAAGCGCTGGTCAGCCGTCGAACAAAAGCCATCGGGTTGGTTCTTACACGTACTCAACATCACATTGCAACAGACGCATTCCTGCCAAAGATCGTAAGCGGGTTACTCTCAACTGCAAAAAAAGCAGAATATTCGAATCCTGATTGATTGGGTAGAAACGGAACATCAGGATTCCGCCTATTTTGAACTTGCACAAGCTGACCGAATCGATGGAATGATCCTTTCCACACCCCGTTTAAATGATAATGCGCTCAAGGCGTTGGAAAGAGTCGATATTCCGACGGTGCTAATGGGAAATGTAACCGGCTTGGACCTGCCTTTTGTGGATGTGGACAATACCAAAGCGGCAGAAAAAGCCACTGCATATCTGATCGGATTAGGACATAGAAAAATTGCCTGCATATCAAGTGCTCCTCTTGAATACTCAGCAACTCCGGAACGGATTGGCGGATATAAAAATGCATTATCTCGTATGGATATTCCAATAAATGAAAGACTGATCCAATATGCAGATTTCGACCCGCAGAGTGGCTATGATTGCATGAAATCATTATTGCGCTCCGGCGAATCATTCACCGCTGTATTTATAGCAAGTGATAATGTGGCGATTGGCGCAAAGGCTGCGCTAAGGGAGGCGAATCTTCGTGTCCCGGACAATGTTTCAATTATTGGGTTCGACGACATTCCCTGGGCACAGTATTCAGATCCGCCTCTCACAACTGTTCATTTACCTGCAGAAGCTTTGGCGCAAAGCGCCTGCGCACTTTTGTTCGATTTTATTCGAGGTAATGATCCCAAAAAACAAAAGATTATTTTGGACACTGAACTTATCATTCGTAAATCATGCAAGCCGTTATGAGACTGCCCAAACATTCAGGCGAAAGGAGGTGATTGTTCTCATCGCAAAGCATTGTCAACCGAATTTCGTGTTCTATCAATATTAGTGAAGGAGAAAGAAATGTCAAAACTATTCAAGATCCTAACAGGAATGTTGCTGGCGAGCCTTGTTCTGGCTGCTTGCGCGCCGGCTGCTACACCAACTGAAGAACCCATACCAGAAATGTCTGAGATGTGTATGGGTGCGGAACCGGGTGCTACGGTAACCATTATGTACCAATGGTCGGGTGCAGAAGAAGAAAGTTTAAACAATATCTTCAAACCCCTACTGGATGAGTGTGGCATTCAGATCGTGGCAGAATCGACCCGTGACGATGCTGTATTGGACACCAAGGCTAAAAGCACTCCGCCCGATATCTTATTCTGGCCCTCAACAAGCCCTGCAAAACTCTACGGCGCCCAGCTTAAAGATTTATCCACTGTAGGTGCTAATGCCAGTAGCTATGGGCAAGGATGGATCGACGGTGGCACGGTTGATGGAAAGTGGTCAGCCATAGCGGTCAAAGCCGATTTCAAAACTGTCATCTGGTATAGCCCAGCACAATTCGATGCGAATGGTTATTCTGTCCCAACGACTCTGGACGAGTTGGATGCATTGGTTGAAAAAATGGTCGCGGATGGCAACGTACCATGGAGCATGGGATTTGAAAGTGAGGCGGCAACTGGCTGGACAGGGTCTGACTTTGTCCAAGATCTTATGCTCGCGCAACAAGGACCTGCTTATGTCTCGGGCTTGCTCGATGGCTCCATCGCTTATGATGATGCCGGTGTAGTAGCCGCTTATGAGCAATATGCCAAGTGGGCTTCTGACCCAGCTTATACTGTTGGCGGCGCTGATGGAACGGTTAACACCGGTTTTCTGGATGCGATTTACAAAGTCTTCTCTGATCCACCGGAGGCCATGATGGTCAAACAGTCCGGTTTTGCCGGCGGTGAAGCTGCCAAACAGTACCCGGATCTGGTCTACGGCACAGATTATGACTTCTTCGAATTCCCCGGCGCGCAAGGTGCGCAGGGCGGAGCGGACTTCATGATGGTCTTTGGCGATTCGCCAGCAACTCATGCAATGGTCGCCTATCTGACCAGCGCTGAAGGAGCCACTGCTTGGGCACAGTCCGGACTTGGTTTGTCACCTAACAAACAAGCCGTTGGTAATTACGCCGACGAAGTGAACGGCAAACTTGGTGAACTCCTTGCCAACGCCTCAGGTTTTACCTTCGACCTGGGCGATGGCATTGGTGCGCCCTTCAACACAGCCGAATGGGCTGCCTTGATTGAAGTTGTTCAAGGTGGTGACATAGCTGCCGCACTTGCTCCAGCGGCTGCTGCCCAAAAGGAAGCGCTCGGCCAATAATCCGTATTAGAAATCCGGGGCGTGCAGGTTGCACGCCCCGGATTGTTACAAAATTAGTGAAAGGAAATTGCCATGGCTACCACTCCCATTATCATGAGACAGGGACGCGCAGCCCCCTGGTATTATTTGATTCCAGCAATCATTATCATGCTTGTGTTTATCGTCTACCCGACGATCAATACTGTTTATCTCAGCTTTCTGGATAGAACAAGCTCTCAATCAGCGGCAACCACCTGCACCACAGGAGAACCGTGCTGGGGCATATTTGAAAACTATCGCTACGTCCTTACTACGCTTGACATGGTTACTGCTCTTCGTAATAACGCCCTATGGCTGCTTTTGATGGTACCTGGTACCGTGGCTATTGGGTTGCTCTTCGCCGTCCTAGCAGATCGTGTCCGATATGAGAATTTAGCAAAATCCATTATCTTCATGCCAATGGCAATCTCTTTTATCGGCGCTGGTATCATCTGGCGTTTTGTATACTACATCGAAACCGGCAGCGGCGACCAGATTGGACTGCTCAATGCGGTAATCGTAGGCTTGGGAGGAAAGCCGGTCGCTTTTTTGAGTAACCCGGGAGGTAATAATATTGCGCTCA
>DATDAG010000287.1:0-7597 GCA_036525495.1 Anaerolineales bacterium | reverse complement strand
ATGATTTGGGCTGGTGTGTCTGTTTGGATGCCTTATTTTTATATGAAATTGGTAATGCATGAACCTGTGAATGTTATGAATTACCTACCTTATCATTTAACTGGTGTGTTGGGCGGTTTGCTCATGCTGGGAATTGGTTTGTGGATTGATCGAAGAGTGAATCGTTAATCTCGCTGTTTCAAAAAACGAATCCATTCTAGATAAATAGTATTATTTCGAGCCCCCAAGGAGACTCGAACTCTTTATTGCTGAAGATATAAAGAGTTCATTGCTTCCATATTATGAAATCTTAGTAAAAAACACAAAACGCTCAAAATTATTGAGCGTTTTGTACTGTACCCCCACGTGAATCTGTTCTGAACCGCACCCTTCCCTTTAATTAGTGGGATTTTAAGGAACTTAGTTGAATTTTGGATGCTTGTCAAGGCAATGCTTGTGTTCCCCATCCTACGACTCGAGACTGAAATCTTCAAGTTGTGAAGTGCTGTTTAAATTATTTAACTGCTACGTGCTAATAAAAAAAATTTCAAATCTGAAGTGAATAGCCCATTTTGAAAAAACCTAATAATTCATTGAAGGCATAGATTTTTAAACCCAACTCCGGTTCTAGTAAAAACAGGTCTCTGGTCATATGGAACAAAGTGCCTTATCCGTTATACTGATATAAACTGGTAAATTGAAATTGCAGATCATCAGATAATTATGCCGATCGAAAAAATCATATCATCATTTCGCCGACTGCAGTGGAAGCTGACCATGAGCTACAGCGCGGTTACCGTAGGCTCGTTGTTCGTGGTGGTTTTAATTTTGGGGTATCTATTGTTTTCAAGTGTATTTATTCCGATCGAAATCTATAACCGCGTTCTCACCCCTGAAGAATGGATCCGGATTATCGTAGAAAACGATGCTGGCCTGATGCGAAGTGTCTATATGCAAGATCCCATCGATACGGAATTGATCGCAAGCTTAATGGAAAGGGGGGAATTAACCATTACAGAGGTTGATGTGCTTCAAATCGGTGACTTTCAAATCCGGTTAGCGACAGAGGCGCGTGGAAGCACTATTTTGCTCGATCAAGAAGGAGTTATCCTCGGGCTCAACTATCCGGCCCTTGTTCCTGGAGCTGTCGTCGGCCAACCGCTTGACAGGGGAACCTTCCCGGGGTTGGACGGTGTCTTGACAGCTGCCTTCAATGGGGAAGTTGATCCGGAGCGGATATTCGTCACCCTTGCACCACATGAAAGTTTTTATTTAGCAATCCCGGTACACGATGAAGACGAACAAGAAGTATTGGGGGCTGTACTTATATACATCGAACATTTACCAACCGCAAATGATATCCCTGATACGCTGATACAGTTGTCGGGACGGAGCGTACTAATCCTGCTGCTGTCGGCAGGCATTGTCGGCACGATCTTTGGCGCATTGACTGCCCGGGGTATGGTCAAACGATTCGACCGGGTCTCCCATGTGACGGATGCCTGGAGCCAGGGAGATTTCAGCGAATTCATCGAGGATCCCGTTGGTGATGAAATCAGCCAGCTGGCGGTACGCCTCAACCATATGGCGGAGCAACTGCAGCAATTTCTCAAGAGAAGCCAGGAGATGGCGGTTTCTGAGGAGCGCAACCGCCTGGCACGGGATCTGCACGACAGTGCCAAGCAAGAGGCACTGGCTGCGTCCTTCCATTTAGGCACTGCACTGACTCTTTTCGAGCGGGATCCCGAATCCGCGAAAATCCATCTGGTGGAAGCCGAAAACCTGGTGGATTCAGTGCGAGTGGAGCTGACGGATCTGATTCACGAACTGCGGCCCCCTTCAATGAACGGCACTCGTTTTGACGAAACCCTGAATGAATATATGATCGAATGGGCGCATCAAACCGGAATCCAGGCAAATCTGAAGGTGGATGGATATATCGACCTGCCCCTGGAGACAAAGCAGGCAATCTACCGCATCATGCAGGAAGCGCTGGCAAATGTGTCCAAGCACAGCTCAGCGAAAGGTGTTGACGTTACAATTATTTTTAGAGAATATTCGGTTGAATTTTGCCTAAGCGACGATGGCACAGGATTTGACACTCAGCAGCAGCATGATGGAATGGGGCTCGACTCAATGTGCGAACGGGTGGAATCGCTCAAGGGCGATTTCAACATCCAAAGTGAACCCGGGCAAGGAACAAAAATCTGTATCACCATTCCTATCGAGTAATGGAGGCGTGCAAGGATGACAGAACCAATCACAGTCATGATTGTGGATGACCACGAGATGGTACGCAAGGGGGCCAAGGGATACCTGGAGGCGCAGCCCGAGATCGCGGTGGTCGCAGAAGCGGAATCGGGCGAGGAGGCCGTGCGCCTGGCCCGTGAGTGCGTTCCAGATGTGGTGTTGATGGATCTGGTCATGCCGGGTATGGACGGGGTGGAAGCCACACGAAAAGTGAAAGATGTCAGCCCACGAACCCAAATCATCATTCTGACCTCCTTCCACGAGGATGAGCATATTTTTCCGGCGCTCCAGGCCGGGGCGATCTCTTACTTGCTCAAGGATATTAAAGCGTCGGAATTGGTGGAGGCCATTCAGCGAGCCTCCAATGGAGAGGCCAGCCTGCATCCCAGGGTAGCCGCGCGGCTGATCAAGCAGTTCAGCCCCGGAGAACCAGACAGGAGCAACCTGTTCACAGAACTCACCGCGCGGGAAGTGGAAATCCTGACGTTGATCGCCAGAGGGTTCACAAACCAGAAAATCGCTGACGATCTTGTGATCAGCGTTGGTACGGTCAAGGGCCATGTCAGCAATATCCTGAGCAAACTGCATCTCGCCGACCGCACCCAGGTCGCAGTATATGCCTGGCAGGAAGGTATCGTCCGGCGCGAGTGATGTGGGCAGATGTCCCTGTCTAGGGATATATTTCTCAGGGGGCAGTTAACCGAGCTCACCCAATACCAGAACACTCAATAAGCTATCCTGCGAGTGGGGCAGGAACCTTTCCGCAGTTAGGGACAAAACATACACTACGGGTCGTGTGATTCTTTTGCCTGCATGCTATTCTTTCTTTTGAAAGGATCTTTCCATGAACGCATCAAACGATATGCGCAAAGCCTGGCAAAAAACACGATGGGTGCAAGCCCTGGCTATTGTACTTGGGTACACGCTACCCCTGTTGGTCTTTATTTCCCAGGTCTATGAAGTGGATTTTGGCTTCATCACCCGGTTGGATGAAGCCGGTTCAGCGGAAGGCTACCTGTTCTATGCGATGGTGTATACCTTGTTCGTAATTGCCGTGCTCTTACTATTACTGCGTTTTTTATGCGGGGAAAAGCTCAATGCCCTCAATCTAAAACCCGGCACTTGGTGGAAGGATTTACTATGGGGTGTTGTGTTGGTTGGATTGACCTTATCCATAAAATACACTCTTGATCCAATCATCGCTCAATACTCTTACCGCGCCTCGGATAGTGAGAGCGGTTTGGGCAATTTATTTTATACACTTGCTGGAAACCCGTGGTTGTTAGTTTTGTTCCTGGGTCCTGTCTTGTTCGTTGGTGTGGCAGGCTCCGAGGAGCTAACCCGAATGTTTTTCATCACCCGCTGGAAGAATATTTCTAACTCAACGTTGTGGATGGGGGTAGGGGTATTTCTATCGGCTATATTGTTTGGTCTCAACCATGTCCAACAAGGTCCGGCAGGCATACTATCCGTCTCGCTCAATGGCCTGATCATGGTGCTTTGGTATCTGCGTTTTGGGCGCATATTTCACCTTATTGTCGCTCATTACTTATATGATGCAGTTCAAATTGTTTTTATCGTCTTTCTCATCTGGAATGAAGTGATCTAAATGGAAGTTCCACAAGGAGTTGTGTCTATGAACAAGCTAACAGGTTGGATAAAACATCATCAAGCAGCAGCTTTCTTTATCATAGTGTATGCCGTAGCCTGGACAGGTATGTTCGTGATCTACTTCATATTCCCAGGAAACGACGTTGTATTGGTCCTGTGTATGCCCTTTATGCTTTTCAGCCCTGCGCTGACAGCCATGCTGATCTCAGGGATCGCCAAACCAGGCCCCAAACATAAAGACAGCAGACCGCGTTGGCTGGCCTTCGTAATTTCTTGGCTGGTTTCAGGGCTCATTATGATCCTGCACACAAGGATTAATTTGGGGCTCGAATCGGTCGCTGCCTCGATCGTATTCGGTGTCATGGCAGTCTTCCCTGCCTGGATACTTTCCAGCGCGTATGCCAGGACACCTGGTATCCGAAAAATGTTCTCGACCTTATTGAAACCCAGAGGGCCAGCGATATGGTACCTGGTGATCTTCCTGATATTTCCCGGTTTCATACTGCTGTCTTTCTATTTCACGCCCTTGCTTGGGGGCGAGAGCCGGTTCTTTTTAGCTAACCTGGGGATGAAAGGAGCAGGGCTGTTCCTGTTCCTTGAATTCACAAACGGCTTCCTGTCCACTGGCGGGATCAATGAGGAAAGCGGCTGGAGAGGTTTTGCCCTGCCCCGATTTCAGGCCCGATACTCCATGATCGTAGCAGGTTTGATGGTGGCATACCTGTGGTCTTTCTGGCATCTACCCTATGACATCGGCGAAGGTGTGCCAGCAGCATGGATCATCCAAAACCGGCTGTTTTGGACCCCGTTGTATGGCATCCTCATGACATGGTTGTATAACCGTACCAATGGGAGTCTGCTGGCGCCGGCATTGTTCCATCCCGCCATGAATACTTTCGGAAACAGTTTCCTGATCACGCCTCTTGGGAATATTTTATTCATCGGCCTGGCAATCTATGCGGTCGTGTCCGACCGGATGTGGAAGAAATTACCCCCTGATCACCCGGCAGTATACCGAGAGCCGGGAATGATCGACCTGGAGAAAACCATAACAGAAAAAAAACTGGAGGTGTCACATGTCTGAACACAAGAAAAAACCATCCCGATGGTACTACGTCCTAGCACTCTCAATCCCGATTATTGCCTGTGTGGGGACAGCCTTCCTGGCGTATTCGAACGTGCCGGAATTGCCCGGGGCGCTGGAAGAATTTGGGGTACAAGATCTGACCCAGGTAGTTGTACCCGGTTCTGCGGACGTCTCTTTCCCCAAAAAAGGCGCTTACGCCGTTTACTATGAATACCGCAGTGTCATCGATGGAGTGGGTTACGTGAGAGAAGAATATCCTCCCATTATGAGATGTGAGCTGAGGTCCAAGGCTACAGGTAAAGCTGTCAAACTCGAGCCCACCAATGTTAAAGGGAATGTTTACGTCACTCACAATCCAAATCGCGCAGGCGTCATGTACAAAGAGATCAGCATTGATCAACCAGGCATCTACACGTTTTCCTGCCAATATACGGATAGCAGAACAATTCCAAAATCAGTAATGGCTGTTGGTCCAAATATCGTCTGGGGATTCTTCAACATTGCCATAAAACCCATCGCAGCGTTTTTTGCTGGCGGACTTGTTTTCTTCATCGGGCTTGGAATCTCTATCCTGATGATCGTTTTCGTAGCTTTCAAGCGGCACCAATCCACAAGCAACTTAACTGGGCAAGCATAATGAAGGAGGAACATAGATGAAACCATCAGCAAATTCACTATTTCCGACAGAATCCCGGTTACGGTCCTGGTTTGCGGCACACAAAATCGCCCTGGTCATCACGTGGCTGGTGGCAACCATTACGACAATCGTGATAGTTGTCACCGGCCAGGCAGGCACGAACCTGTCCACCGCAATCCGTCAAATATTGCATGTCCTCTATGCTGCGGCGCTGCTCTGGTATCTGGCTCGAAGCGGGCCTGCCTTCAACCAACTGCCTCAAGACAATGTTCCGAGAACGATCGGCTCCAAAATTGGCGCCTGGCTGGCTGTTCTGGGGGTTGCCATCTTTTTCCTGCTAAGCTACTTTTCCGCCAATGACAAAGGCCTGTTGATCTTGTTCTCGCTGATTGCATTCGTGCCAATCCTGCTGGTCTGGGGAAGAGATCTTTCACTGCGTCTTATTTTCCAGGCTTTTGCCGTTGCTCTCTTCGCGTATCTGGCAGGATCGGTGTGGGTGAAACTTGGCGTTCTCAGCAAGAGTTGGAGCAGTATCCTGTCGGCATTAACGGTGCCATTTTATATCACTGGCGGGTTGCTGCTCAAGCGCACAGGACTGGGCGGATTACAGCTCCTGAACAGGGGGGTTGTTCCGGCCTTAAAAAGCGTGTGTGTGGGCTGGGTGTACTTTGTGCCCATGGGTTTGTTCAACGCACTGGGGGATCCAATGGTGGATCTATCCCTGATACGAGAGTGGTGGATGCCCCTGTGGCTTCCCTGGTGGTCTGGCATCAACGAAGAGGCCTGGTACAGGCTCTACCTGGTCGGATTGGTATATTTCATGTTGCGCCCGGCTTTCTACAAGGTTCCGGGCCTGGCGGTCATCGCAGCGGTGCTCTTCAGCGGGATCGTGTTCGGCGTGGGTCATGGGCCTACCCCGGATCATTTTTGGACCACCGGCATACTTTATGGCATACCTTTCGCGGTGATATTTGCAAAACGGGATTGGGAGCACGCGGTGGGTGCCCACTACATGGTCAATATGATCCCGACATTGGTGGCCTTCCTTTCTCAATGATGGGAATGATCGAAAAAAAGATCCGCCAATGTTCAGATAACCTTTTTGATGGCATACATCCCTTTGCTCAAAACGCAAAGAACTGATTGACAAAGCTGTCAAGCGGTTCTTGTGGGCGGTATTGGACTCGAATCAAGGATACCGAAATTGGAGTCTCCTACTTTTTTCTTTTGGACTGTTACAGAACGCTCGATAGGTATGTTTAGGGCTAAAAACGAAAGAGATTCGAACCGCTAATGACTTGATTTTAAGCCACTTAGTGAAAACTTGTGATCCAATTCATTTAATTTTCCTTTTGAATCGAAGGTTAACAAAACAAAAACCGCTCAACATTATCTGTTGGCGGTTTCTCAGAAATTGTGCCCCCACGTGAATCTGTTCCGAACCTCACCCTACCCTGAAATCAGGGGAAAACACGTCTATATAGCGTGACTTGTTCAGAATCTTAATCTAGGAAAATGAAATCATCAAGAAACACTAGCGTTACCTAATTTTGAAAACAACCAGTGTGTTAGAAGCGGAAAAAGTTGCCCAGAAAGAGAATATAATGCATCATATATTGAAGCTCGGGTGAAGTTACTTCTAATAACCGGTTTCTACTCTTGGACTTTAGCATGTTGGTCTAGCTGTACACAACGAAAGCCGACATCATTATCCACAAAAAAGGGATCATTCATTCCCCTAGAGGTAACTCGCGCTCGCAGTGCAGGCTGAAACCAGGATCCTCCACGTAGTACTCTTTCTGTTTCCGCTTCCTCGTTGTTGCGCCCATCACTTCCGTCATAAGGATAAGGCTTGAGCTGGCTCAAAGTCCATTCAGAAATATTGCCAACCATATCAACGCATCCGTAAGGGCTATCACCATCCGGACTGTGTCTACCAACAGGTTCCGTTCTACCTAGATTATTTACTCGTGTGTTACAGCGCATATGGTCAAATTCATCTCCCCACGGGTAAAGCCTGCCATCTTCACCTC
>DATDAG010000286.1:0-7218 GCA_036525495.1 Anaerolineales bacterium | reverse complement strand
CCCATCATCCGCAGGACTTCAGGATGAATGCCTGATATATTGGCATCGAAAGCGGCTTGTTCACCTGCTTCGTTGATGATCTTCTCAACCGCTTTTGTTTCATCGTGCACGACCTTTTCTATGTGTGCCGGGTGGATGCGTCCATCGAGGATCAGCTTCTCCAGCGCCCGGCGACCGATCTCGCGGCGGACCGAGTCGAAGCAGGAGACGGTCACAGAGTCGGGCGTATCGTCCACGATCACATCCACGCCCGCGGCTTGCTCGAAGGCTTTGATGTTGCGCCCATTGCGCCCCACGATGCGTCCCTTCATTTCCTCGCTGGGGAGTGCGACCACGGCGCGCGTCACTTCTGAAACATGCTCGGATGCCACGCGCTGGATGGCGTCCGCGATCAGTTTGCGGGCGCGCTTCTCGCCTTCTTCACGCGCTTCGGCTTCGATCTGGCGCATGATACGCGCCATGTCGCTGCGGGCTTCTTTTTCAACAGCCGCAAAGAGATCCTTTTTAGCGTCATCCTGGGTCATCTGAGCGATCTCTTCAAGTTTCTTAACCTGTTCCTCATACAACTTGTCAATCTCGTTGCCGCGCTTGTCCACTTGCGACTGGCGCTTGTTCACAGCCTGTTCGCGTTGTTCGAGACGGTCCACGCGGTTGTCGAGTTCGGTGCGGCGTTTATCAAGTCTTTCTGTTTCCTTGTTAAGTTCTATCCGCCGTTCCTTGATCTCAGCTTCTGCGGTTTGGATCACCTTTGTTGCGCTTTCACGAGCCTGGCTTTCGATCAGACGTGCCTGTTCGCTGGCGCCTTTTAGGATGGTGTCTGCCTTATCCTGTTGATTCCTTGCCAGTTGTTCCATGCGGTAGCGGTGGACAAAATACCCCGCGACCATACCAACGATCAGGGCAATTATAGCTATCAGTATCATGACTGGGTTCATGTAAAGTCCTCTTCTTCAAATTGTTGTTCCTCTGAGTGTGTTTTATTCCATATCCGTGCTACCACAGGAATTATTACGGGGTAGGGAAATCCACGACGTGTAAGGAACCCGGAAAGTTTTGTTCGGAACTCGCTCCACTCCAGATCTTTGAATCTAGGTGCCCGTTTCTTGGCGGCCTCGTAAGCGAGGGCTTCATCATCCACATCTTCGAGCGCGGCTTTCGCCGTCTCGTCATCGAGTCCTTTCTGGCGAAGTTCCAACTCCATCATGCGGCGGCTGCGCGGGCGGAATGCGATTCTGTTCTCGACCCATGCGCGGGCGAATTGATCGTCGTTCGCAAGCCCGTCCCTACGCAGGCGTTCGATGGTCTCTTCGATGATCGCTTCGGGAATCTCGTGCTTGTTGAGATTCTTGCGAATCTCGGATTCGGAACGGGCACGGTAACCCAGGAAGAGAAGCGCCTGTTGGAGCGCCCGTTCACGCGCATCCTCGATCTGCAACTGCTCGATTTTTTTTTCATCCAACTCCTGGCCCATTCTCAGCCACGCGGCGGTGATGCGTGCCAGCCCGAAGGCGAATTCCCCATCAAGGTAGATGTTCACCCGATTGGAGCGTTTCTTTTGCGCTTCGATGGCAGTAATCTTTTTCATTAAATACACACAGCCGAAGGACCATCCAACGGAGCCTCGGCTGTCGAAGATCCCGCATAAGCGGGGTGGAAAATATCTGGGTAGATTGAGCAGTCCCAAGGTCACGCCGCGAAGCGAGCGTGTTTGGGATTAGGTCAGATCACAAGACGAGGTACAGGTTTACGTCTGGTGAATAGGTTAAGGGATGAGGAAGTCAGATTTATCTTCAAATTTGTTCCTGATTCGACTTCACAGATTAACTCCCAAACCGGGGGAGATTCTTGCTCTTGTATCCAGAATTTAGTACAGCCAGGACCGCCGGGGCGGCGGAAGTTAGCGAGTTCTTATCCTTACGGATTGCCTTGATTATACATGTTTTCTTAAGATTTGTTAACGTGAAATTTTCGTAGCATTTTCGGGGGTGCGGGTTATATAGTTAAAGTCGTGACAAATGGAACTAGGTAAATCGCATAAACTATGCAATAATTTCACCGTTTGGAATTGAACACCCCATTTTAGGAGGCCCTCATGGCAAAATTTACGCGTGAAGACGCACTTGAATATCATCGGTTGAAAGGCAAACCGGGCAAGGTGGCGATCGTGCCGACCAAACCCATGGACACCCAGCGCGACCTGAGCCTGGCATATTCGCCAGGTGTGGCGGAGCCGGTGCTGGAGATCGAGAAGAACCCGGATGACGCCTACGAGTACACTTCCAAGGGGAACCTGGTTGCAGTCATCTCGAATGGCACCGCGATCCTGGGGCTTGGCGACCGCGGCGCGCTTGCCAGCAAACCTGTCATGGAAGGGAAGGGGGTTCTGTTCAAGAAATTCGCCGATATTGACGTGTTCGATATCGAATTGGATTCTCATGACCCGGATGAGATCATCAAGGTGGTGGCCGCGATCTCTCCGACGTTTGGCGGGATCAATCTCGAAGATATCAAGGCACCCGAATGTTTTTATATCGAAGAAGAGTTGAAGAAGATGCTGGATATTCCCGTGTTCCACGACGACCAGCATGGGACGGCGATCATCTCGGCGGCGGGTCTGGCAAATGCGCTGGAGATCGTCGGCAAGAAGCATGAGGAGATACGGCTGGTTATTTCGGGCGCCGGTGCTTCGGCGATCTCTTGCGCGGAACTGGCGATCAGTTGGGGCGTGAAGCGTGAGAATATCATGCTGGTGGATACGAGAGGCGTCGTGTACAAGGGACGCAAGGAGGGCATGAACAAGTACAAGGAACGACTGGCGGTGGATGACAAGGGACACCGCACTCTGGCTGACGCGGTGAAAGACTCTGATGTGTTCTATGGTCTTTCCGTTGCGAATGTGCTTACGCCTGATATGGTAAAGAGCATGGCAAAAGACCCGATCATATTTGCGATGGCGAACCCCGACCCTGAGATCAAACCCGAACTGGCAAAAGAAGCGCGCAAGGATGTGATCATTGCCACAGGGCGTTCTGATTATGCAAACCAGGTGAATAATGTTTTGGGCTTTCCGTTCATCTTCCGAGGAGCGCTGGATGTTCGTGCCAAGGGCATTAATGAAGAGATGAAGTTCGCCGCATCCAAGGCGCTTGCTGCGCTGGCAAAGGAGGACGTGCCGGATTCTGTCATCCGTGCATATGGCGGGGAACCGATCAAATTTGGACGCGAGTACATCATTCCCAAGCCGCTCGACCCGCGTGTCTTACTGTGGGAAGCGCCCGCTGTCGCTGAAATGGCGATGAAGACCGGCATTGCGCGCAAACCCATTGACATTGATGAATACCGCGAACAGCTTGCGTTCCGCCAGGGCAAGGGCGAACAGGTTAGGTACTTCTTCCAGAACAAGGCACGTTCATCCGGTGGAAAGAAGCGTATTGCATTTGCAGAGGGCGAGGAACAGAAGGTCATTCGCGCGGCGTATCAGATCAAGGAAGAGGGGATTGCAACTCCCATCTTGATTGGGCGCGAGGATATCATCCAGGAGAATCTTGAGGTGTTGGGTCATGAGTTTAAACCCGAGGTCATCGATCCTCGGATGTTCAAAGATTTGGAAAAATATGGCAAGGCATACTACGATTTTCGTAACCGTAAGGGCGTAACGATCAACGATGCGTTGAAGAAAGTGCGCGAGCCGAATGTATTCGGCCCGATGATGGTAAAAATGGGCGATGCAGATGCCTTCGTCTCCGGCTTGACATATGATTATCCCGATGTCATCCGTCCGTCCTTGCAGATACATCACACCGCAAAAGGCACGGCGCGTGCCGCAGGCGTGTATCTGATGATCGTGGATGACCGCGTTTATCTCTTCACGGATGCGACGGTCAATATCGACCCGACTGCCGAAGATCTGGCGGAGATCGCGTCCCTTGCGGCGGATTTTGCAAAACGTTTGGAGATCGACCCGCGCGTTGCATTCCTTTCGTTCTCGAACTTCGGATCCACCCCGCATCCTCTCTCGGACAAGGTTAGGCGCGCAGTCGAACTGACAAAGTCGCGCCGCCCGGACCTGATTGTGGATGGCGAGATGCAGGCGGATACAGCGATCGTCGCAGACATTGTTGAAAAGCGCTATCCGTTTAGCACGGTGAAGGATGCGAACGTATTGGTCTTCCCATCGTTGGAGTCGGCAAATATTGCTTACAAGTTGCTTGCCCGCCTCGGGAACGCCAAAGCGATTGGACCGATCCTGCTCGGAATGGGAGCGCCGGTGCATGTATTGCAGACCGGGGACGATGTCAACGATATTGTGCAGATTGCCTCTGTCGCAGTCATGGATGCGATGGGACGCGAAGAGAAAAAGTGATAAGATAAGTACATGAATACTAGGCGGACGTTGATTCAGCGTCCGCCTTTTGCTTTGGAGTCGAAAATGAAATTTGCGATCTTTGGGACAGGCGGTGTTGGCGGATATTTCGGTGGGAGGCTGGCGCAGGCGGGCCACGATGTGACGTTCATTGCCCGTGGCAGGCATCTGGCAAAAATAACGGAATCAGGTTTACGAGTCGATTCGATCGGCGGCGATTTTTTGGTTAAACCCGCGAATGCGACCGACTCGCCGCAGTCCATTGGCGAAGTGGATTGTGTCATTGTGGCTACGAAGTCATGGCAATTACCCAACGCGATTAACGAGATGATGCCCCTGGTAGGTGAGCGGACGATGATCCTGCCATTGCTGAACGGAATCGAACATATCGATTTGCTGGTAGATGTGCTTGGCGACTATGTGCTTGGTGGCTTATGCCGAATTAGTTCGTTCATTGCCGGGAGCGGGCATATCACACATGTGGGGATGAAGCCTTATATTGCATTTGGCGAATTGAACTGCAAGGTAACTGACCGGGTACAGCGATTACGGGAGGTTTTGTCATCAATTGATGGCATCGATGTTGAGGTGCCTGCTGATATTCGATCTGCATTGTGGGATAAGTTCATCTTTATTTGTTCCACCAGCGGCGTTGGCGCGGTGACGCGTCAGCCATTGGGTGTTATTCGCTCGATCTCCGAATCCAGAAGACTGCTTGAAATAACTATTGAAGAAGCCGAACAAATCGGGCGAGCAAAAGGTGTTGCTCTCCCTGCCGACCTTGTTGACATTTTAATGAAACGGATCGATACCCTGCCCTACAACATGGTCGCTTCGATGCAAAAAGATGTCATGGAGGGCAGGCCCTCCGAACTGGAAGCACAAACAGGCGCTGTCACACGATTGGGACGCGCGTTGGGCATACCAACTCCAACCCACGAATTCATTTATGCGAGTCTTTTGCCGATGGAAATGAAGGCAAGAGGCAAATGACGGAAGTATCCGAGTTTACGCCTCAAATCCCTCCGTTTTTTTTGCACCGATAGTTTTTATGAGTCTGATCCCGAGCCAGATGCCGATCCCCAAAAGCACAAGACCCAGCGATAGACCGCTGATGTTGCTGAGCACGTCGCTGACCACCTCCCATTGTGCGCCAAAGAGATAGCCCAGACCTCCGTAGCCAAAGATCCAGACCGCCTCACCGAGCAGGTCGTAAAAGAAGAAACGCCGGATGCCAAAATTGCTTGTGCCGGCGATCAAATTGACCGGCACAGCGATACCCGTGATCAGGAAGCGCGTCCAAACCACTGCCATTCCGCCCCAGCGGTTAAAAGCTTCTTCGGCTTTGGTCCATCTTTCTGAATTTTGAAACCGGCGCAGGACGGGTTCGCGTGCGTAATATCCCATTGCGTAACTCAGGTTGTCGCCCAGGACAACGCAAGCCAATGCAACAAGCCCGGTTGTATGCCACGGAAGGAGTCCCTGTTTGGCGAACGCACCGACCGCGATCACGATCAGTGTTCCGGGAAACGGGGCGCCCAGCGCGCCAATGAATACGATGATGCCAAGGATGGGAGCGCCGTAATTGATGATTTGCGTCAGCAGAAAATCAGACATGCGAACTTCAGCCTACGGGGTTGCCGGCGGAGCTGGCGCATCGGGAACGACTGCCGTTGGCGCGGGCTGGTTTGCCTGTATCACTGCCTTGATCAATTCAATCACGATCTCCGGTGCATCCGGAAAAAACTCATCATTCAACTGTAAGAGGCTCTTCTCTTCATTGCCGCTCGGCGAAATTCCCAACGCGTCGAAAAGGATTTTGGGGTGGATATGATACGTTCTTGCGATGTACGGGATGGTCATCCAGTCACGGATCAATTCCACGTCGGTTTCGATAATCTGCTCTGTGAAGGCAACTTCAAGGGGCGGGGGAGCGTGCCTCCGAAATTCCCTGAGGGCGAAGACCGCTCGTAGCCCGAAGAACCCTGCGATCAAAACGCCCGCAAAGATTAATCCCAGAATTAACGCTCGTTGTGTCTTGGGGGACATTACTCCTGCCACTCCAATTCGAACTCATCGATGGATACGGTATCGCCGTCCTGTACGCCTGCTTTTTTCAGGGCATCGGTAATGCCGATGGTTTCCATGATCTTGTGGAATCGCCGCAGTGATCCGTAGTGTTCCCAATAAGTCATCTTGGCGGCGCGCTCGATGGCAACACCGCTGATGCGCCATTCATGCGCCCCTTCGCGCGTGATCTCGAACTCACGTGGGTCTTCCTTCGGCTTGTAGACAGGCACAGGCATCTCAACTACTTCGGCTGTCGGAGCATCCTGCAACGTTTGGTGCGCCTTGATCAGCAGGTCACGTGTGTTGGTGCGCGCCAAAGCAGAGATGGTCATGAACTCCACTTTGCGTTTTTTGAATTCCTTCTTTATTTTTTCCAGCCGTTCCTGGACATCGGGTTGGTCGACCTTGTTGAGAGCCACGATCTGCGGTTTCTTCCCAAGATTCGGATCGAAGAGCGATAACTCCGTGTTGATCTGACTGTAGTCCGCGATCGGGTCTTCGGATAAACCGTCAAGCAGATGAACCAAAACGCGCGTCCTCTGCACGTGACGCAAAAAATCGTGACCGAGTCCCGCTCCAGTTGAGGCTCCCTCGATCAAGCCGGGGATGTCTGCCAGTACAACAGTTGTGTCCACGTCAATTTCAGCCACGCCGAGATTCGGTTCCAGTGTGGTGAATGGATACGGCGCGATCTTCGGTTTGGCGTTGGTCAATACCGAGAGCAATGTTGATTTGCCGGCGTTCGGGACGCCGATCAGCCCAATGTCAGCGATCAGCTTCAATTC
>DATDAG010000285.1:0-4743 GCA_036525495.1 Anaerolineales bacterium | reverse complement strand
CATCGCTTTGAGCGCTTCTTCCGATTCGTGGGCCGACATGGGTCCTTTATAGACCTTGCCGTCAACCGCATCCTTTTCGGCGGCAAGATTGCCGCTAAAATCCTTCTTTGTAATCACATAACTATTCGCAAGACGCGCCGCGCGCTCAAGCAAACGTGAGTGCAGGTAGAACACGTCACCGGGATATGCTTCACGTCCGGGAGGGCGGCGGAGCAACAGGGAGACCTGGCGGTACGCCCAGGCATGCTTGGAGAGATCGTCATAAATGATCAAGGCATCGCGGCCGGTTTCCATGAATTCCTCGCCCATTGCGCAGCCCGCGTAGGGGGCGATGTACTGCAAAGCGGCTGATTCTTCCGCAGAAGCAATAATAATAATGGTGTGATCCATGGCGCCGTATTTCTCGAGGATGCCGACGGTGCGTGCGACTGCGGCTTTCTTCTGACCGATCGCCACATAGATACAAATCAGGTCCTTGCCTTTTTGGTTGATGATCGTATCGATCGCAACCGCGGTCTTGCCGGTCTGGCGATCGCCGATGATCAACTCACGCTGACCGCGTCCCACAGGGATCATCGAGTCAATGGATTTGATGCCGGTCTGCACCGGAGTATCCACATCCTGGCGTTCTACCACACCCGGAGCAATACGCTCAAGCGGGCGGAAGCCGGTCGTCGCAATGGGACCCTTCGCATCGATTGGCTGACCCAGGGCATTGACCACGCGTCCAATCAACGCATCACCGACAGGTACAGAAGCGATGCGCCCCGTACTGCGCACAGACATGCCCTCTGTGATACCTTCGTATTCGCCCATCACGATCACGCCGACACTCTTCTCTTCGAGGTTGAAAGCCGTTCCCATCACCCCGTTGGAAAACTGCACAAGTTCCTGGGAGCTTACATTTGCAAGCCCCTTCACACGTGCAATACCGTCACCAGCCTCAGCCACGGTACCGACGTCGCTGACGCTGATCTCCGGCTCGAACGATTCAATTTGCTTCTGCAAATCACCTGCTATTTGCTTGATCAGGTCTGTCATTATTCCTCCACGCCAAAATATCGTTTTACGTACAAGAACCCGGATAAGGTTGTTATCCGGGCGTATGTTATTTTTTCTGCACTTTCCTTCGTGAGGATGAGCACAATCAAGCCAATGATACCTGAAAGGCTCATCATTGTCTAGTTACAATCGTCCATGGTCGTCATACCCCTTGTCAACGACACATGTTGTAATATACTCATGCAATATATCGATGATTACAGAGGAGAAGAAATGAAGAGATACTGGAAAATCGCTGTTCTTGCCAACATCAAGGATGACTCCAAGCCCAAGCCGGAGGGGGTTCCGCCGGATGCCTTCGCCGACTTTGACCACATCGAGACCATCGACTCGATTCGAGCCGCCCTTGAAACTGACGGTCACCAAACGGTCTTTATCCAGGCTGACGCTGAACTCCCTTACGCCCTGAAAGAGGAAAAACCCGATATCTGTTTCAACATCGCCGAAGGTTTGGGGGGAGATGCGCGCGAAGCACAGGTCCCGGCACTGCTCGAAATGCTCCGCATCCCCTATACCGGTTCTCGTGTGTTGACCAATGGTATCTCTCTCGACAAAACCCTGACCAAGCGCATCTGGCGTGACCGGCGCCTGCCTGTTGCACCCTTTCAGGAATTCACTGCCGGGGACGAACCTCTGCGCCCTGAACTGAAATTCCCTCTCTTTGTCAAACCAGCCCGCGAAGGGACTGGCATGGGTGTGGATACGAAGGCAGTTGTCAAGAACGACAAGGACATGCGCGAAAGGATCGCATATATCGTCAACACCTACCAGCAGCCAGCCTTGGTGGAAAACTTCCTGCCGGGGCGCGAATTTACGGTTGGCATTATGGGGCGCAGGGATTCGAAAATTTATTCGCGTCACCCGGAATGGTACGAGAAGGACGGTTTCCATCGCTTCCCCGTTCTCGAACTGGATAGTTCCCGGTCTGTAACGCCCAACATCTATAGCCAAGCCGCAAAATCGAAAGATGTGGGCGAAGAAGGCGCGCCCGGTTATATCTGCCCGGCCGATATCGAACCCGATCTCGATAAGAAACTCAAACATTTTGCACTGCGCGCCCATCTGCTTTTATATGCTTTGGATGTCTCCCGTACGGACGTTCGCCTCGACGAAGAAGGCAATCCGCGCCTGATCGAGATCAATACCCTGCCAGGCCTGACTCCCGGCTACAGTGACCTGTGCCTTCAAGCCAGCGCCGAAGGTATTCGATATGAAGACTTGATATTGGAAATTCTTTATCTCGGCGCATCCCGTTGGGGAATGGTGGAGCCGAGAGAAGTTCCAGTAATAGCATCGTCAAAGAAATAACCAATCGTTATCCTGCTACAAGACAAGCCCTATTTTGCAGGGCTTGTCTTGTTTTAAATCCACACAATTTCTTCACAGTAAATTAGCGCTAGGTATTGATATACTCTCTATCATGACCTCAAAAACCATCCTCGTTGTAGACGATGAAAAACGGCTGGTTTCCCTCGTCGAAAGTTATCTGACGCAGGAGGGCTACCGTGTTGTGACGGCATACAATGGTAAAGAAGCCCTCATTGCCGCGCGACGCGAGTCGCCCGACCTGATCGTGCTCGATGTGATGATGCCCGAAATGGACGGATACGAGTTCATGCGCAAGCACCGCGCAGAACGGAACACGCCCATCATTATGCTGACCGCCCGTGTGGACGATGATGAAAAAGTGATCGGGCTGGAGGTCGGCGCGGATGATTACATGACCAAGCCCTTCCGTCCACGTGAACTCGTGGCGCGTGTCCGCGCACTGTTGCGGCGAGCGGGGGAACGAGAACCAACCGCAAAGGTCATCAAAGCCGCGGAGATCGTCCTAGACCGCGACGGGCGCACAGTGAAAGTCGTGAATTCTTTCGTCAACCTCACCCCCTCCGAGTTCGATATCCTGACCGCGCTCATGACCTCGCCAGGGCGAGTCTACTCACGCCTCGACCTGCTCGACATCATTCAAGGCGTCCGCTACGAAGGCTACGAACGGACGATAGACACGCACATCAAGAATCTGCGCGGCAAGATCGAAAAGAATCCCCGCTCCCCAAAATACATCGAGACCGTGTACGGTGTCGGCTATCGCTTCAAAAGAGAGTGACCATGCGCTCCATTTCGACCAAACTCATTTTGGCTTTTCTTAGCATCGGGGTCGTCAGCGTTGCGATCATATTCATCACTGCCCGCATGAACACTCGTCAGGAGTTCATCAACTTCCTTTCAGATCAAAGCAAAAGCAACATTGCCATTACCCTTGCCAACTATCACCAACAGAACGGCTCATGGGATGGAGTCGAATTCATCTTTGTTCAGAACACGGGGCGACCACAGCAAGGCATGGGCATGGGACCTGGTCCGCACATGGTAATGATACAGCCGTTCGCATTGACTGACGAGAATGGCATCGTCATCGTCCCGAACGGGCAATACAGGTTGGGTCAACGAATTCCAGAACAGGAATTGAATCAAGGTGAAGCCATCGCAGAGAATGACACAGTCACCGGCTACCTCCTTCCCTTGCGCCAGGCCTTTCAGGGCAGCCAGCGTGAGCTCGAATTCATCGAACGTACGAACATCACCCTGCTTTACGGCGCATTCGTCGGTGCGGTCATCGCATTACTGCTCGGCATTTTCCTCTCGCGCACGCTCACCCGCCCTATCCGTGAATTGACTCACGCCACACACGCCGTTTCTGAAGGCAACCTTGCACAGCAAGTTCCTGTCCGCTCAAACGACGAACTCGGCGATCTTGCCAAAGCTTTCAACAAGATGAGCGCTGAACTCTCGCGTTCGGTGAACACCCGCAAGCAAATGACCGCTGACATCGCGCACGAACTTCGTACTCCACTCAGCCTCATCCTCGGTCACGCCGAAGCCGTGCACGATGATGTGCTTCCTCCCACCAAAGAAAACTTTGAGATCATCCGCGAGGAGGCAACCCGTCTCGAACATCTTGTGGATGACCTTCGCACACTTTCCCTTGCAGACGCAGGTGAACTATCTATCAATTTGCAAACTGTCGAGCCTGGACGACTGCTTCAAGATGTCGCATCGCGATATCAAATGGAAGCAAAAAAGAAGAATATCGAACTTAAATTGGATATCGCTTCGAATCTTCCCACACTCGAACTTGATCCTGTCCGAATGACTCAAGTCCTCACGAATATATTAGACAACGCCCTGCACCATACCCCCGAAAACGGTCTCATCCAAATTTCGGCAATCAAAGTTGGTAAGCATGTTGAATATTCCATCCTTGATAGCGGACCAGGTCTCTCAGCCGAAGAACTCGAACATATCTTCGAACGCTTCTACCGCGCAGATGCCTCCCGCAGGCGCGAAGACGGCGGATCTGGGCTGGGATTGGCAATAGCGAAGTCCATCGTTCAATTGCACGGCGGACAATTGTCGGCGGAGTCGGAAGCGGGCAAAGGATTGAGAGTCATCATCTCGTTGCCGCAAAAATCCTGAGTGCAAGCCCACACAATATCCACACAATTTATTCACCGATCATTTATACATCCCTGATAAAGTTGTCGCATAAAGGAGTTCAAAATGAAAAAAGTATTTCTCACTCTTCTTGCAGTGATCGTGATCGTCGGTGCGTTCGCAGGTGCAGGTTATTGGGGCTACCGCATCGGATATGCAAATGGCGCAACAGGTCCTGATAACGGA
>DATDAG010000284.1:0-4425 GCA_036525495.1 Anaerolineales bacterium | reverse complement strand
ACCATCAACCATGTTCATCACCCGTTCGACCTCACCGCCAAAGTCGGCGTGTCCGGGCGTGTCGACGATGTTTATTTTTACAGTTTGCTTGCGCAGGTTATCCCACACCTCGATGGCAGTGTTTTTTGCCAGGATGGTGATACCGCGCTCGCGTTCCAGGTCGTTGGAATCCATTACACGCTCGACCACATGCTGGTTTTCACGAAAAACCCGCGCCTGCCTGAGCAGGCCATCCACCAGGGTGGTTTTACCATGGTCCACGTGGGCAATGATAGCGATATTGCGAAGATCAGTTCTTTCAATTAACATACTATGCTAAACTTTCTACATCTATCTCAGTTTCTATATTTGAACAGATAACGACCCCGACCATTCAGGCCGGGGTCGCCTTTCAGCCACTCAATATTACCAAAAAGCCTCCAATTTGAGAAGGGGCATATTTGGATGAGGGTGGATGAGTAGTGGGCTTATATGCGAATAGATGGGGCAAGGCCAGGAAATCTTCCCTAAACTAGTAGATTAAGTTAAAAGAGGCAAGGAAGGTAATCAGAAACAGCATCAATGAATTACTGTGCACCTTTGTTATTTATCCAGGCCAAAATCAATAAATCCCCCCAGTGGAATATCCGGTTCCTAGTTCAATGGAACTGATGACATTTGCATACATCAGCAACAACCAGTCCAGCCTTTGCCGGGTTTCGGCCTTATCTTATGCAATGCATCTCGAGGCATAATCTGGCAAAGGCAGCGTAATCCAGCGTACTGTGCGGGTCTCAGCGATTAGGATTCTGCATGTCAATGACGATGCAGGCGATTCATGTGCCGTCAAGTGAAGTAACCATATTCATGGTTCTCCAACTCAAGCTAAGAATACTACCATTTACCCGGGGCGCTAAGTTGCCATTCCTCAGCAATCTGACCATCAACGAAGCGGTCGATAGCTAAAAGCTGCACATTCACAGGTTCCCCACTTTCAATATCGGTCATCAACAGTGTATACCTGTATGCAGCTTTGTCCTCATATGAGAAAACATCATGCACTGTTGCTTGTATGTTCGTAAATTTTTCTCTTATCTGGTGGATGAATTTTTTTACGCCCGCCGGTCCAGGTTCCAAATCGAGCATTTTGGGGTCATGCTCTATGAAATCTGGAGTAAATAACTCGTCTGCCAACTGATCTAACAGTAAAACATCCCCTTTATTCACAGCATCAAACCATCGCAGAATAACGTTCTTGTTTTCATCGTTTAACATGTGATACGCCTTTTCATGCTATACCCAGTAAATCAAGAATATATCATTTCATTCGCAGAAATCCCAGCACTTCCTCTGAAAACAGCTTAGGATTTGTGTCCATGGCAATGTGCTGCTGGCCGGGCATAATTACAACGCGGCTGCCGGGTATCGCTGAATCAAGCATTTGAATCGCGGCTCGGAAATGTTGTGGGCTGTCACCACCCAGCAGGAGCAGTATCGGCGTCTTCAAACCAGCAAATTTTTTAGCCTCGAAAGTGTAAGTCCAGTCTATCATCATCTCTCTGGGTATTGTCGGGACGATTTGAATCCGATTTTTCCACATTGGCAACTGGCGATAGATTTCAAGCTCGTGATGAGGCATTTTCACTTCTTCTCGCATGAACATTTCCAATGCAGCTTCTAATTAACCGCCCTCGATCAATGCCTGCATCCGCTGAGGGAAGCCAGGTGAATACATCGGTAGACCGGTCGGCACAGGAGGCTCATATAGGATGAGACGGCTAATCTTGTTGGTCAGTAAAGCTGCCTCAAGACTACATAGCCCGCCGAAGGAGTGACCCAGCACAGAAACCGGCTCGCCGACTTGCCCGTGCCCGACCCAGTCAGATTATCTAGCTCGGCGACTTTTATACACTCGACGCGCCTACCTTCCGTGGCAACAAAAAACCAAAGAGCATCCATCCAAGCCCATAGGCCACGGCAAACCATTCCGGCGTGTACTCGGGCATCCAGGTGGGAAAACTGTCTGAGGTGGTTGAAAAGCTAATGAAGTAAATAGGTGCAAGGAATAGCGGCAGCCATTTCCAGAGCGTCCGGGGTTCATCCATCAGCGCACCCAGGCTGAATGCGGCCAGCCCGAGGGTGGTCAAGACCTCCCCTCCAATGACCAGAAACCAACCGCTTTGCCAGATGTTCAATCCGTAAAGGGATGCCCCTAAAAACCACAATAATATGCAAAAGATCAGGAAACCCGCCGAGATCTTCCCAGCTATCCCCAGGTATTGGCCTCGCACCAGGGAGTACACAGAAGATGCCATGAGAAAAACACTCAACGCAGCGAGAAGAATAGAGGCGCCTATCTCGCGATAATCTATCCTGGAAAAAATGTAGTACAGGTGCCAGGTAATCCAAAAGAGGCCGCCGAGTATAGCAAGCCAGTTTCGTAAACTATTGTTTTTCATGTTCGTTTTCTCCGCCAGATCACGCATCCTGCCACTCGTTGGGCTTGTCTTTCCAAAGGAAATAACCTATTACCATCCAGCCCACCCCAACCAACAGAATGGGAATTTCGATGTGGATCGCTCCAGTAAACGCTATCGGGATAAATGACAGCAGGGTGTAGAGTGGGATGGCGCGCCAGCGAGTGGATAAGGTTTTGTCACTATAGATCGGAAGGCTGACCAGGAACAGACCAACAAATGGCCCCAAACTTGCCAACAAGACAAACAGAGAGAATGGAAACACAAAATCTTCGCTGCCGGAAATAACTGCCCCAGGCGAATACTCATACCATGATGCGCCCAAGCGAGCAATTAATCCAGTTCCAGCCACGACAGCCCCTACCATTGCTAATCGGTTTGGGTTGGGAAGGCGGGCATAAAGCCCTAAAACACCCAATGCGAACAGCGCTTGCCCCAACTCATACATTAGCGGCGGCTGATTTTGAGTGAGAAGAATACTCGCGGCTTTAATGATCCAAAGAATCCCCCCAATGATAGTGAGCAATCCTGCAAATAAGATCAAGCGATTTTTAAGGTTGTATTTCATTCATGCCCTCCGTAGATACCCAAGCACTATCCGGCTCAAGCCGAAGGTTCAAGCCTGGACGGAGAGTGGCCCAGCGATATAAAAGAACAATACACATGCGTAAAATGATTGCATACGACGTTCCCGGGACTCAAAGAGACTATATAGTTGGCTGTAATCTAATTAACGGCAGGGTGATCCCGGCGCGCCGCTCGTATGCCTTCCAATATTCGGGAACAGTGTCCCATAAGCGCGTCCGTTCAAGGTCGGTAAGTTCTTCTGCTTTGACTGGGGTGGTTTGTGCCCCGATCTGGATCGCGGCGTAGGGATTATGCTTGATATTCTTGTACCAATCTGGGCGGGGAACCACCCCTGGTGCAATCAGATATCCATTCCCCTCGACCAGATAGACGACGGGAACGGTGTGTTTTCGTCCGCTTTTGCGTCCAGTAGTGGTCAGCAGCAATACTGGCAGGTTGTTCATCGTGTTGCGCCGGCGGCCTTTTGAGCGGATGTAAACCCTGGCGTGGATTTTACTGAACAGCCTGAGCATCAATTTGGGTGGGGGCATAATTTGACTTACCGCAAATAAAACATTTCAACAAAGATCAGGAAGAAAGCTGATGTGAAGGTGTCACACATCTTTAGTGGGTAGTGACTTGATAGTTATATCGCAGCCTCTGTTGGGTCGATTGGCTTCAAATCGGTCTGTAGTATATGGCCCAGGGCAATCGAGCCAATGAACATGAACAGCAGGGCAACGGGGGCCATGTAGTTTTCAATACCATCGGTACTCCCACCGAAAAGCTTGACAATTGCTCCGATAACGAATACCAGTGGGAACCATATCGCGGTCAACAATGGGATACCATTCCAGCGCGAAAATGGTTTTGTGTTCAAAGCAGCTACCCCAAACAGGGACAAACCCGTCAACATGACCAGCATGCTGTAAACTATCAGGTACCACCACTTTCCCATCCATATTTCGTCGATGAGCGCGTACAGCGGAATCGCGCTTAAAAAGCTCAAGCCTCCTCCTATGGCTGCAATGTTGAGGCTGGTCTTACCCAACCAGCCAGAGGGTTCACCATAGCGGACTCGCAGTCCGATCATCCCCGTTGTGTATAGAAGCAGGGAGGTGGGTATGAGGATAAGCTGACTAAATTCATAGAATCTATCAACCCCACCCAAAGGATCATCGTAGTTGGTTTCTCCACTTGCGATTCCAAAACCCGCTACCAGAACAATAGCGGCCAGGATCAAAGCCCGGCCGCTCAAACGGACGAATTTTTTTCGTGTCATCCCTGCTAAAGATCTTTTATATCGTAGCTGCTGCCGGGTCGGCGGGCTGTGGGTCAGATTGCATCAGGTAGCCCAAGCCTGCCAATCCTGCCATGCTGAGTAGCCAGACGATTAGAAAAA
>DATDAG010000283.1:0-2615 GCA_036525495.1 Anaerolineales bacterium | reverse complement strand
TGGTGCGATGATCATCCACTACGAGGATATGTCCATGACCGTCAAACATGGTTTTCTCCGTCAGTAATCTTTTTCAGCGCTTCATCCACCGACTCATATTCTGTTTCAACCTGCTCAATGAGACCCATAGCATCTTCCAGGTTTCCAGCTTTTCCAAGCGCTTCCAGTCTCTGGCACAACTCCGAGAGTCGAACGGCTCCGAAATCCCGACTGCTGGATTTGAGCGTATGGGCAGACCTGCGCAAGAGTTCCTTGTCCTTAATTTTTAACGCTTCGTGAATTTGATTCAACAAGGGCGGTGTCTCATCCAGAAAACTGCGGATGAGATCGTTGAAACCGGTTTTGTCGCCCCCGACAAGTTTTAGGAGGGAATCCAATGCACAAGATTCGAGGGTAATTGATGAAGAAGCGTTTTGCTTCACATTTCCATTTGGGGCATTGTCAGGATGTTTACGTTCTTTATGCAGGGTCTCGTTTCTATTTGTTGGTTGTGACTTGTTCAACGCCGCTACCAGTTCATCCACACGAATCGGTTTCGCAAGGTAATCATTCATGCCCGCATCGAGGCAAGCCTGACGGTCATCCCTAGTCACGTTAGCCGTCATGGCGATAATGCGCGGTTGACAGAAGCCCGCCCCACGTCCGCGAATGAGGCGTGTTGCTTCCAGTCCATCCATTTCGGGCATTTGCATATCCATCAAAATCACATCGTATGCCTGACGATCCAAAGCCGCCAACACTTCCAGACCGTTTGCCGCCACGTCGGCGCGATATCCCAATCTTTCCAGCGTAAGCAGAGCCAGTCTTTGGTTGGTGACATGATCCTCGGCTAATAGAATATGCAGAGGCAGGCGCCTACCCATCTCATGGTCAAATACAGACTCGTTAATTTTTTCATTCACAGCCTCAGATGTTTTCGATAGGATATGAACCAGCGTGTCATACAACTGCGAGGGATGGACAGGTTTCTGTAATTGAGCCGAGAATAATCCTGACTCTATCGAATCATCTCTGATCGAACTAATCAATACCAGCGGCAAATCGTTCTCGTTCCGCAGTTTTCGGATTTCCTTTCCAAGCATGAAGCCATCCATCCCGGGCATTTGGTGATCGATTAGGGCTACATCAAATGGATCGCTTCGCCGGATCCATTCCAACGCTTCAAGCGGAATCCTCGTCCCATGCGGATCCATGCCCCAGGCTTTTGTCTGCAACGACAAGATCCGCAGATTGGACGCGTTATCATCCACAATGAGCACGCGTCGTTTATGTAAATCAACTTGCACCGGTTGGACGAATGCGCGCGGCGGCTTCTCTGCTTTTTCGACCTGAGCAGTGAAGTGAAAGATACTGCCTTTGCCCTTGATACCCTCGCTCTCCACCCACATCGTGCCTCCCATCAGTTCAGCCAGCCGCTTGCTGATTGCGAGTCCCAACCCTGTGCCGCCATAATTGCGCGTCGTGGAACTATCCACCTGACTGAAGGAGTGGAATAACTTATCCGCGCGATTTTGTGGAATACCCAAGCCAGTATCCCGCACTGAGAAATGTAGTTCGTACAGCGACAATTGGCTTATATCGGTGACAGTAACTACAATGGCGATTTCGCCTGAATCGGTAAATTTAATCGCGTTACTCAACAAGTTGAGCAGGATTTGTCGCAGGCGGGTCTCATCACCCAGGATGGCAACGGGAACCTGCGGATCGATCATGTAAGTAAGTTCCAACCCTTTTTGTTTGCTCTCGTCCAGCAACAGGCTGATGGCATTTTCCACACACTCATGCAAATCAAAGGCGCGCTTCTCCAGTTCAATGCGTCCTGCTTCGATTTTGGAAAAATCAAGAATGTCGTTGATGATGGCAAGCAAAGCGTCGCCGCTTGTGCGGATGGTGGATGCGAATTCCTGTTGCGCAGGAGTCAGGTCGGTATCCATCAACAGGCTGGTCATACCAATGACTGCGTTCAACGGCGTGCGGATTTCGTGACTCATAATCGCCAGAAAATCGCTTTTGGCGCGCGTGGCGGCTTCGGCGGCGTCACGGGCAACGGCAAGTTCACGCGTGCGTTCCTCTACCCGCTCTTCCAGGCTTGCCAGCGTTTCACGCAAACTCTGCCGAGACGCTTGTAACGCCTGTTCCGCCTCTTTACGTTCGGTGATATTCCAAACCGTTCCATAAAGTCTCACCACCTTGCCCGACTTGTCTTTGACCGTTTGCCCCCGGGTTGAGGTATGTACGATCCCGCCGCCCGGATGCACCATATCTAATTCAAGATCGTACGACCCGCCTTGT
Source organism: Anaerolineales bacterium (assembly GCA_036525495.1). Classification (GTDB taxonomy): domain Bacteria; phylum Chloroflexota; class Anaerolineae; order Anaerolineales; family Villigracilaceae; genus Defluviilinea. Next base: position 323 of record DATDAG010000283.1, on the reverse strand, counting down.
TCCATGGACACCTGCACAGCCTGACTAAGCCTCTCCCAACTTTCGCTGGTATAGAAACCCGGCAATGTTTGATATGTCGGTGCGGGTTGTCCTAGATCCATCCCCAACATGTCATACAGTTCTTCCGACCACGTCACAACATCCTTTTCCACATCCCATGACCAGGCTCCAAGCCGCGCAAGTTTCTGCGCTTCGCTCAATCGCGCCTGACTGTTGCGCAAGGCTTCCTCTGTCCTTTTACGTTCGGTGATATTCCAAACCGTTCCATAAAGTCTCACCACCTTGCCCGACTTGTCTTTGACCGTTTGCCCCCGGGTTGAGGT
>DATDAG010000282.1:0-2085 GCA_036525495.1 Anaerolineales bacterium | reverse complement strand
CGTTGCTCGCATGGAATAATGTTACAAAAGGCATATCTCGCGTGGATGCGGATGAGGAGAAACTCAAAAATGAGTTGAATGCCCATTGGGAAGTCGTCAGTGAAGGGGCGCAGACGATCCTGCGTGCGGCGGGGAGAAGCGACGCGTATGAGTCGCTTAAGTCTCAGACGAGGGGCAGCCAAATGGACAGTGACAGTTATCGGCGTTGGGTCGAAGCACTTGATGCCGACGAGAAAACGCGCGGGAGGCTGATGAGTCTCTCGCCAGAGACATATTTGGGAGTAGCAATTCAAATAACAGACTCGCTGGTTGAGTAGCCCAGTGTTCGTCAGGACGTATCGAAACCAGCACTAACCAGAAAATATTAACTTGGATTGAAATGTGGTGGTTTCGATACACCGCTCCGCGGCACTCAACCACCGTGTATGGAGGCACAATGCCAGTAACAGCAGTGGTCGGGTCACAATGGGGGGATGAGGGCAAGGGCAAGGTCGTGGATTTTCTCGCGGAGCAGGCGGATTATGTGGCGCGCTTCAACGGCGGGAACAACGCGGGGCACACTGTCATCAATGAATTTGGCGAGTTCAAAATTCACCTCGTGCCATCAGGAATCTTTGCGAAGAACGCTGTGGGATTGATCGGCGGCGGTGTAGTAATTGATCCTGCCGTGCTGATCGAAGAAATCAACAAATTGAACCAGGCAGGCGTAGGTGTGGACGGGCGTCTGTGGGTCTCGCCGCGTTCGCATTTGATCATGCCCTATCACAAAATATTGGACAGGTTGTACGAAGAAGCTAAAGGCGCAGGCGCAACAGGGACAACCCGCCGCGGGATCGGTCCCGTGTTCGCGGACAAGGTCAGCTACAACGGCATTCGCTGGACGGACTTCGCGAGCGATGCGTTCGAGTCAAGATTGAAGATGCAGATCGAGTTGAAGAACAAGATCATCGTCGCGTTGGGCGGAGAGGTATTAAGTTACGAAGAAGTACGCGATACGTATCGCGGCTATTACTCGAAGATCAAACCTTATATCAAAGAATTATTCAGTATCGTGCAAGACGGCCTGAAAGCGGACAAATTCTTCCTGCTCGAACAGGCGATGGGAACCTTTCTCGATACCGATTGGGGGACGTATCCGTTCGTGACCGCTTCGACGACCATTCCATCTGCGGCGTCGGCTGGACTGGGCATCCCGCCCAAACACATCACGCGCGTGGTCGGCGTGACGAAGGCATACACCACTCGCGTCGGTGCGGGACCGCTGCCCACGGAGATCCACGACACAACCAGCGCCGTTTATGAGCAGTTCGGAGAAGTCGCCGCCACAACGGGACGTATCCGCCGCGTGGGCTGGCTGGACCTGGAGATCGTGAGGACCGCCGCGCAATTGAGCGGCACGACCGAACTCTGCCTGACCAAATTGGATGTCTTGAGTGGATTGGACGAACTGCAAGTTTGCACAGGCTACAAAATGAATGGCAACCCTGTCTGTTATGCGGATGTGGATGCGTATGGATTGGATAAGGTCGAATGTGTCTATCAGACGGGGAAAGGCTGGCAGGAAGATATTAGCAAAGTAAGGTCATTTGAAGAGTTGCCAGCGAACGCACAGGAGTACGTTAAGATGATCGAAGAGACGGCGGGTATCCCTGTCAAGTGGATCGGGGTGGGACCTGAAAGGGAAGCGACGATACGAAGGTAAATGCCAAAAAAGGAGCCGATAATGAATGAAAAGCTAAAGAAAGAACTCGAAACCCAAACTCAAAACTTCAAACCACTCATCACAGACTATTGCCGTCTGGAAAGCGTCGTGGCGCAAAACCGCATGATGCCTGAAACAGCGGACTGGGTCGAAGCGCTGCTCAAAGAGACAGGCTTCGAGACTCGTCAGTTAGAGGTGGAAGGCGCGCCGAATTACGTCTATGGAACGATCAAAGGCAAAAGTGATTTGGGTGTGTTTCATTTGAGTTGACAGGTTCAATTCGCCAGGGGCAATCTTGCATAAGCAGTAGCATGTTGCAAAGGGGTGGGCTGCTCGACAAGCATGTGCGGAGCGGGTTGTGCGACAACAAGGGATTGCATTTC
>DATDAG010000281.1:0-2218 GCA_036525495.1 Anaerolineales bacterium | reverse complement strand
CTGATTTTCGTCGGGATGCTTTTGTAGGCTCATTTGTAAAAGTTGGCAGGTGGCTGTCACTTTGTAAGTGACAGTCCCCTTGTTTTCAATTACTCCAATACAAACTCTGTGATCGAACCTTCTATTCGATACGACCCGCTCAAGCCTCTATACCCAATATAAAGCCACTTGTTTGCTGAAGGCAGGGGGAATGGATTTGTCACAAATACGAACGGGTTCACATTTCCAGTAACGGACAAGGTGTTATAAACGAGCGTAAGAGAGAAACCATTTCCCTGATCAATGATTGCCGACGTATCCTCGGTCGCATAAGTAAAAGGATCCTTCACGGCAACCAGGCGTTTCTTCACGTTCCCAGCCGGTATGGTCATCAGCAATCCGTTGGCTTTTATATCTGCTTCATCAAACACGCCAACCCACAGATCGACATTATTCAAGTCATCCAGGACGATCTTGAATGTGACAGAACCACTCTCCGGCAAAGGCGCAAACATGCCATAATCTTCCACGGGACCCGCTCCATCGCGAAAACCGATAAATGACAGCACCCCATTGTCAGCCGCGAATACATGCACAGGTTCCTGCAAACATCCATCACTCTTATCAACGACCGTCAAATCCGATGGGTATGGTTTCCACAGCGAACTTATGCATCCCTGTGCCCAATCCTCGCCTACGGCAATTTGAAGCACTTCTGTGGGTGTTGGGGCGGATGTGTCGGTCGGTGCAGGAGTGGAGGTTGGTTCACCAGGAGGCACCCTATCTGTTGGAACAACGGTCGGCATGGAAGTGGCAGTAATTACAACTGGTTGAACTGTGGCTGGCGGAGGCGAAGAATCCGGTCGATTGAAGAGTATGGCAACAATAATCGTCCCGGCAACACCGATCAATGCCGCCCAGATCTCAGGAGATATACCTTTTTTTTCTTTACCGTCAGACATAATGGATCTACCCTGCCTTTCGAATTTTCCTTTATTCTACGCCGAAATTCGGTTGTGCTCAAGTAATTTCGACAACTTCCGTGCGATTTGACGGTCGACTTTGCCCATCGGATACCCGTCCAATTCATTCACTGCGATCCATTTCAGGTTCTGTTTATCAGACATCTCCAGCAACTCACACTGGAATACGTGGACTGTCACCCTGAAATGGGTATATGTATGTTGGACGAAACCCAACGTCTCATTTCTCTGGACTTTGAGGTTGTATCCTGATTTAAGCGCCTTTACCACCCCCCGGGCCGGGTTGCCGTTTACCCGTCCGTTTGGAAATTCCCACATCCCGCCAAGCAGTCTCTGCGATGCGCGTCGTGCCAATAATACTCTACGTCGTTTTACTATCACACCTGCCGCGTGGACGAAATGCCGCGTTTCTTTTTTAGGCATCCTCACAGGGCGAAGTTCTTGTGACCCATTCGCTCGTGCCTTGCAAAACCCCGTTAATGGACAGATCATGCATCGCGGCTTCTTTGGAACGCAAATCGTCGCACCCAGATCCATCAAAGCCTGATTGAAATCGCCCGCCTTCCCATTTGGCAGGTTATCCCTTGCGATATCCCATAAGAGTTTCTCTCCTGTTGCCGAATCAACCGGCGCAGAAATATCGAACAGCCGTGCATAAACACGTTTGAGGTTTCCGTCCAACGCTGGCTCATCCATGCCAAATGCAATGGATGCGATCGCTCCGGCAGTATATCGCCCGATCCCCGGCAATTTGATGAGTTGACCGCCGTCACGCGGCAATATCCCACCATGATCTTTCACTATGATTTTCGCGGCTTTATATAAATTACGAGCGCGGCTGTAATAACCAAGTCCCTCCCATGCGTTGAGCACATCCCGTTCAGATGCTTTCGCCAGAACTCGAATGGTCGGAAATAACCGCATCCATTTTTCAAAGTAAGGGATAACTGCTTCAACTCGCGTTTGCTGGAGCATGATCTCGGACACCCAAACTGCGTAGGCATCCGGGTGACCGCGCCAGGGTAGAGTCCTCTTGTTTTTGTTGTACCAGTTCAGCAGTCGGGTTTGAAGCGGGGAAGTTGGCATGAGTTAAATAAAAATCACGGAGGCTTGTCTCGCCTCCGTGATCCGTTCCCTAGAATTGAAATCCGCCGCGTGCTGGAACGACCTTGTAGGAGAAGTTTTTCACATAACCGAACAAACGCTCCTGCAACAAATTCCAGTCTTCCGACTTTAGGACGCGGTGAGCCTGATCC
>DATDAG010000280.1:0-2255 GCA_036525495.1 Anaerolineales bacterium | reverse complement strand
ACGCAAAAATATGAACGATAATATTCCAGGGCGATCGGTAAGAGGAAAACCGTTTTCATCTAGCGTGACACTTAATACTTTATGGCATATATCACAAGTTACACCCTCCCCAGCTGCACCGATGGGATTTGGAAAAAGGGTTCTCAAATCTACACTTGTCTGTGATGATAATATCGTTGCCGGAGCATGACAGTAGGAACAATTTCCTGCCTGATTCGGGAAATCAAGCTGATAACCTGGTCCATGATATCTTGGGTCTGTCAATAACGGAGTTCTTATTAATTCGTTGTTTATAACTGTTCGCGGAGTGAGTAACATCGATGAGTCACTTATGCTGGTCCCCATATACATTGTTTCGAAATATCTTTTGCCCCATTCACCAAAAACTTGTGCATGGCTGGATTTTTTCCATTCACTTACTTCATTATAGTTACTTATTTCGTTTGTACTAGTAAATATCCCATTATGACAATTGCCGCAGTAGCTGATAGCTGAACGCCATGAGTAATTTATATTATCTTGACCAATCAGGGGTTTGAGCACTATAGGATATGATGTACTAAATCTATCACATTTCTGAAAGAACACCTCGTAATCCGGAGCACTGACAATAATAAACTGATCAGGATTACAAGGACCAATTCTAAACTCACCATAATCATTTCCATCCACCAATGATGAATTGGAAACCCTAACAGTTACACCATCTGACAATTGTAGATTGTTTTTGCCATAAACGCTTAAAGTTATATTTCCATTATCGGGTTGAGGGGTTGGCGTTGGCGTTTCCGGTGTTGTATTTACGATTGAAGCGCACGAGGATAATCCAATACCAAACAAGAGCAGGATACATGCGTGTATAACCCGCCATAACTGCCTTGATCCTTCCCCTGAAAGCCCCATTGTCTAATGTACCTCCTCTTGCTGAAGAGTAATATGATAATTATGGACGAAATTCGGATTATTTACAAGTAGACGACTGTCACATTAATTATGACAGTTGTCCAGAGAACACGTTAAAAACGATCGTTTATAAAACCGCCTTTGCAAGCGCTTCCAATCCATCCAGGTCGTCCAGGTCCAGCCATTGGAGCATGACACGTTCCAACCCTGCTTCTTCCAGATGATGTAACTGCTCCTTGACCTGATCCGGGCTTCCCGCAACGATGCCTCGATCGTGCAACTGGTCAATTGTCCGATTGCGCGCCGACAACTTCTCTTTGAGAGCCGTGTCATCCTTTCCGAAGAAACAACCTGTCATCATCGAGCGTCGCACAGATTCGGGCTTCCTGCCAGCCACTTTCAATGCCTCGGTCAATAGTCGGTTCCGTGCTCCAAAGACCTTTGGCGTGAGCATCACACAATTCCATTCCACTGCATACTGTGAAACCAGAGACCTCATCCGTTTGCCGCCACCGCCGCCGATCAGGATTCTCGGTCCGCCTTTTCTTTGTGGGCGCGGCAACAATCTCGCGCCTCGCACTTGATAGTATTGACCATCGAATCTCAATGGCTCGTCGCTTTGCAGAAGACGCGTTACAACTTCCATCCCTTCTTCAAAACGGTCATAGCGCGCTTTGGGTTCCAGCAGATCAAAACCAAACAGGGTGTGCTCGCGATCCTGCCAGCCCGCGCCCAAGCCAAGCGTAAGCCGCCCGCCGGATAGATCGTCCACAGCGGATGCCATGCGCACAATAAATGCAGGATGGCGGAACGAGAACGGCGTTACTAACGGTCCAAACTCAATGCGCTTTGTATTGTCTGCCAGCCAAGTAAGCGATGTCCACAACTCGAGTGAGTCCAAATCTGGTGGATTGGAATTTGTGAAATGATCGGAGCGATACAGACCGACAAATCCCACATCCTCCACCAGCCGCGCGATCCTCTTCCACCTCCCCCAATTCAACCCATTTTGACCTTCGATCATAATTGCGATTTCAAGCATTTCGCCTCCTTCATGTGACATGCCGAACGAAGTAAAGCATCTCGAACAAGGTCACGAGACTCATTACCACGCTCAGAGTGACATGCCCTATATTAACTTCGACAAAGCCAGCCACGTCCCTTTATAATTTGGATGTTCCGCCTCGACAAGCACCCGCTTCTTCACCAACCCGGCAATTGCCCTTGTCACGAGTTCCTTTTGCCACCCGAACAATTTGACCGCATCCCGCTCCTGTGCCGCGCCGACCGACTCGAAATACAACTCGATCAGTTTTGTGCGCGCTTCGCTTTCACCGATCACCCGTGCTTTT
>DATDAG010000279.1:0-7118 GCA_036525495.1 Anaerolineales bacterium | reverse complement strand
GATCTCCTGTCCGCAGATCTTGGATGTGGCAGAGTCGGGGCTGATGATGAACAGAAAGATATCCGCTTCTTCGATGCCTTTTTCGATCTCCCGCCACCAGTCCACGGTGTGAGGAATGCCTTCCCAATCGATCCAGAAATCGTAGTCGCTTTTTTGCAGTTCCCCTGTCAGCTTTTTTGCGAACTCTGTGTCCTTGCGGGAATATGAGATAAAGACCTTCGCCATAATATTCTCCTCGGCCCATTGATAAATGAATATTCGCCATCAGATCACGGACATTCAGTAGAAAAGTCATTTTACCCTTAAAATATCCTTTTTATCGTATATGTTACTAGGGCTATCGCCTCTAAATTCGATTTTTGTCACTTTTTTATGCAGTCAGAATCTAAACCTTTTCCCTCGATTCCGTACAAAAATCAATGTTATTACAGTTGTAGTGGTATCATCAACTCATGACTATATCATCCCCTAGTGGGACTATAACTGCTGAAGCCCGGCCCAATATTGCGTTCATCAAATACTGGGGAAACCACGATAACCTACTTCGTATCCCTGCGAATGGATCCATCTCTATGAACCTCGACGGATTGTTCACGCGTACGACAGTCAGTTTTCAGCCGTCATTGCCGTTCGACGAACTCACTATCAACGGGCGCGAAGTGACAGGCAAAGGTTTGGATCGTGTTTCTTACATTCTCGATATCATCCGCGGCATGGCAAAAATCACGGACCATGCTGAAGTGATGACCGAGAACAACTTTCCATCCGGAGCAGGGATAGCGTCTTCTGCTTCTGCATTTGCGGCTTTGGCATTGGCGGGAAGCAAAGCGGCAGGATTGAGCCTTGGCGAGCCCGAGCTCTCGCGTCTCGCTCGGCGAGGGTCTGGTTCTGCTTCGAGGTCGGTTCCCAGCGGATTCGTGGAGTGGCAGGCTGGCGCGAGCGATGAAGACTCATATGCCTTCTCAATTGCCAAGCCAGATCATTGGAATCTTGTAGATTGTGTTGCCATTGTCAGCGCATCGCACAAAAAGACCGGCTCCACGGAGGGACATGCCCTCGCACCGACCAGCCCGTTACAGGCGGCGCGAGTTGCAGATGCGCCACGCCGATTGGAACTCTGCCGAAATGCAATACTCAACCGTGACTTTGAAACATTCGCTTCTATCGTTGAGCTTGATTCGGACATCATGCATTCCGTGATGATGACTTCAACTCCGGCATTGCATTACTGGAAGCCTGCTTCGTTAACAGTGATGAATGCAATACGTCAATGGCGAGCGGATGGACTCCCAGTCTGTTACACTGTGGACGCGGGACCGAATGTGCATGTCATTTGCCCCGAAGCAGAAGCGCAGACGGTGAAAAATAATTTAATACAGATCGAAGGGGTGACAGATGTGCTTATTGCCAAAGCCGGGGGAGCAGCGAAGATAGTTGATGACGATCTTTAAACACAAAGGACACGAAGGTTTTTTCTCAACCTTGGTGCCATTTGTATACTTCGTGGCAGAAAAATTATTCCACTGAAATGATGAATTGATAGTGCGGTTGCCCGCCATCCTGCACTTCCACCTCCAAATTGGAATACGTTTTTCGAACAACATCTGCAATGCGATTTGCCTCCGCATGCGGCATTTCCTGGCCATAGAAGAATGTTACGATCTCATACTCTCCTGCATCTGCCTTCTTGAGCAACTTCAATACACCCTCTTCCACGGATCCGGCAGATGTAACCAGCCTGCCGTCGAGCAGGGCGATCACCTGCCCGTCATCACAACGGACACCGTCAATCTCAACTGAACGGGTCGCGACAGTAATCTCACCTGTTTTAACCGTGCCGAGGGCTTTTGTCATTTTCTCGGAAACCGAATCAACCTCCTCGTCGGGTTGAAGCGAAAGCATCGCAGAAAGTCCCTGCGGAACGGTGCGGCTTGGCACCACAGCCACCTGCTTCACGGTCACTTCCTTTGCCTGGTTCGCCGCCATGATGATGTTCTTGTTATTGGGGAGAATGATAACCTTGTCTGTGGGCAGGTTTTCGAACGCCGCAAGAATATCCTGCGTGGACGGGTTCATGGTCTGACCGCCAGACACCACAGCCGCCGCGCCCAAACTTGCAAAGATACGGCTCAATCCTGCACCGGGCGAAACGACCACCACCGCGATCTGCCCCGGCTCCACCGCGCTGAACTTGATGGGTTTCATCGTATTCTTTTGAATATCATCCATCTGCGCCAGCAGGTTTTCCATTGCCACTTTTGTGATCGTGCCGATGCCCATGATGTAATCGATCGGTTCATAACGTTTATCGAGCGGCACATGGATATGCATACGGTACATGCCCTCACCCTCGCCCACCTGGATCGAAGTGCCCATCTCCTCCAGTTTGCTGTAGAACGGCTGCAATTCAAAACCATCGCTGGGGAAGAAATCCACAACCACTTCGTAATCCTGTCCCTCTTCCACTTCCTGCATCGCGTTCTCGAAATTCATCGCAGAAAGCGACTGCACGCTCGCAAGCGGCGTATCCAGCGGCTCGCCATACACATGACGCAACATGCCCTCAAGGATAAAGAACAAGCCCTTGCCGCCCGAATCCACCACACCTGCCTGTTTCAGGACGGGAAGCAAATCTGGCGTCTTCTCGACAGTTTCATCCGCCGACCTCACTGCCGTCTCAAGGATCTCGATCGCGTCTTTCGCGGACCCAATGCCTGCTTCTGTTCCTGATGCAATCCCCTTGGCAACGGTTAAGATCGTCCCCTCCACAGGCTTGACGACTCCCTTGTAAGCCGTATCGCGCATCTCCGCGAACGCTCTGACAAGAGTCTCTGCATCGAGCGTTTCATGGTCCTGCACGCCGCGCGCAAAACCGCGCCACAACTGCGAAAGGATCACACCCGAGTTGCCGCGTGCGCCCATCAACGCGCCCTTGGCGACCATGCCAGCCATTTTGCCAAAATGCTTTTCGCCCGAATCCTCGATCTCTTTGTACGCGGAGGTAAGTGTAAGCAACATATTCGTGCCTGTGTCCCCGTCCGGCACAGGGAAAACGTTCAAAGCGTTCACGATCTGCTGGTTCGTGCGGAGCCAGGTCATGCCCGCTTCCACCAGCCGTTTCAGCGCCTGACCGTCTATTTTTCTTTTGCGCAATTTCTCGACGCGCGCGATGCCTGTGGCAGTCATATATTCTCTCCGCTCCTAATCCGTGTTGCTGATGCGCAGTCCCGCCACATGGACGCTGATGCTGTTCACTTTGAGTCCCAGCGCCTTTTCCACATGGAAGCGGACCGTATTTTTCACGCTCTCCGCCACACTATTGATGCGTGTGCCATACTCCACGATGATATGCACCTCGATGTCTATATCCTCGCCGTTATATTGCACAGAGACGCCTTTCGATGGTTCACGCGTGATCGACTTTACAATGCCGTCTGCCAGGTTCATCGGCGTAAGACCCACCACACCATACGATTCAAGCACGGCATGGTAGGCAATATCTGCCACTGCTTTCGGTGAGATGTGTATCCCGCCCAGAGTTGTTTTTTCTTCGCCCATAGGTTCCTCTCATTGTTAGAATGTCGTTGCGAGGGCTGGCGGTTGAGCATGAAACTTGCAACAGCACGCAAGTGCAGGTAATGTATCGAAACCCAGCTCGAAGCAATCGCCGAAAAAATCCGGGGTTGCTCCGCACGCAACGACAGAAGTTCTCTATTTTAGCATCTTGCCTGTAAAAAGGTCACGTGATAAAATGTCGTGCCTTCGGGAAAGGCAATTGGTAATCCTTACACTCGGAATTATAGCAAGAAAGGAAAGTTATCTGATGGCAAAATGTTCAAATTGTGGAAAATCCACAACCTTCGGGCACAGTCGCTCTTTCTCACAGCGAGCCACCAACCGCAAGTTCAAACCGAACCTGCAGAAGACGCTGGTGATGGAAAAAGGACGCAAGGTGCATAAAGTGCTCTGCACCAAATGCATTAAGACAATGGCAAAGACCAAAGCCTAAGGTTCTCGAATAAAAGGCACGACCGCAAGGTCGTGTTTTTTGTTTAATGCCAATGTAATGTGAAGCGAAGAATCTCTACCTTGCCACAAAGGAGACCCTTCGGGAGGGTGACATGCTCCATGGAGTTATGCAATGGCGGATCTCAGTGCCCTCACCCCCGCCTCGATCCCTTGCAGATGCTTGAATACGGAAGTCCCCGCGACAAACGCCGTTGTGCCTGCTTCCTTCAGTTGCGAAATCGTCTCCACGCTGACTCCCCCGTCCACTTCGAGCCAGGCGGACGAACCCAGCGCATCCAGCCTCCTGCGAATATCCGCCACCCTGCCAAGGGATTCGGAGATGAAGCCCTGACCTCCGAACCCTGGGTTGACGCTCATCACCAATACCAGATCTGCCTCTCCCAATACAGCCTCTATCGCCCCGACGGCTGTCCCGGGATTCAATGCCACACCTGCTCTGCACCCCAGCGACTTGATGTACTGCAATGTCCTATGCAAATGCGGACAGGTCTCCACGTGGACAGTCAGCCCGCTGGCGCCCGCCCTGGCAAACGATTCAAGGTGCTCTTCAGGTTTCTCGATCATCAAATGAACATCCAACGGAAGTTGTGTCGCACGGCGGCACGCTTCGACAATGAACTGTCCGATGGTGATGTTGGGGACGAAACGTCCGTCCATCACGTCCACATGGATCCAGTCCGCACCGGCAGATTCGGCGGCGGCAATCTCTTCGCCAAGTTTTGTGAAGTCGGCGGCAAGGATGGAGGGGGCAATGAGGTGGATGGGCATAAGAGGATAGTTCGGTGGTTAAGTGGCGACGGATGTCGCAAAATCGAAACCACCAATAAGCAAAGGTCTTTTGTTATATGTGTTGGTTTCGACACGACCGCAGATCAAACGCCGCCGTCAACTCAACCAACGGTTTATTGTCAGCGCGGATTATACAGAATAAAGATCCAGATCCAAAACGGGATCAAGCCCAGCACAGCGATCAACGCGCCGAGACCGAGGGCGGTCGTAGTCCAGTCCACTTCGGGGAGGTAGACCTCGGGGAGTTTAATTTCCGGGATGTTGAAGGCAGGCTGAGGCAGCTGCGAGTCTGGTTCCTGATAAGTTGTCGTTTCGGGGGTCAAACTTAGGGAGGGCGCGGGAGGCGCGTTGCGTTGAGTCCCAAAACGTAAGAGCACGCGTCCGAGTTGGTCGGCAGTGCGGTAACGCGCGGCGGGCTCCTTGGCGAGAACCTTCATCACGATCTCTTCGAGCGCGGAGGGAATGTCCGGGATATATTCGCGGAGGGGAATGGGGTTCATCTCGAGATGCAGGCGTGCGAGTTCCTCGCTGGAGGGAGCAGTGAACGGGAGCGCGCCTGTCAACACTTCGTAAAGGACGATGCCGAGGGAGTAGACGTCGGAGGAGGGCGAGGGTGCCTCGCCAACAGCCTGCTCGGGCGAGAAGTATTGCGGCGAACCCCAGACCACATCGGCGCGTTCGTCTGGCATGATGGTGGAGAGGGCGCGTGCGATGCCGAAGTCTGTGACCTTGAGGCGGCTGTCCGGTGTAACAATGAAGTTATGGGGTTTGATATCGCAATGAACGAGCCCTGCGCGGTGGGCGTAGCCGACACCCGCGCACGCTTGCACTATCAACGGGATGGCATCTTCGACGGTGTATCGTCCGCGCTGGCGCAGGATGGTCTTGAGGTCCTTGCCCGGGATGTGCTCCATGACAATGTAAAGTTGTTCGTGGTCGAAGCCAAAGTCGTGGACAGTGACAATGTTGGGATGCGAAAGGTTTGCCGCGGCGCGCGCCTCCATGCGAAAGCGTTCCTGGAAGTCTTTATCGTTCGAGTACTTTTCGTGCAATATCTTGATCGCGACCGAACGTTCGAGCATCAAATCACGGGCGCGGAACACATCCGACATGCCGCCTGTGCCAATGCGTTCGAGCAATTGATAACGGTTGTTGAGGACTATGCCTTCTTCCATGACAGGGATTATATCAATGAATTACCACAGCAAAACCCTTTGCCCATCCATAACACCCAATGGGTATAATCGGCGTATGCTTAGTCAATATCATATCGAGATCATGCTTGCTTCGCTTGGCGGCCGTTTCAGCGCGCGCGCCATGTCTGTCATCACTCATGCGAACATCAATCAAGACCGCCTGAGCGGGCAGTTCGGTCATGATGAATTTCATTTCGACAATAACGCCTTCGAAAAATCGTATGCCTACATCGAGGAACAGCGCGGCATTGTGGCTTCGTCTTTGACTTCAGGTGACTCAGACGCTGCGTGGAAAGCCTTTGGGAGATTTCTGCATTCCGCGCAGGATTTCTACGCCCACAGCAATTACATCACCCTGTGGGTGAATCGCTTTGAGGGGCAGACGTCTCCCCCCCCGCCCGAAGTTGACCCAATGGATCCAAGCCTGATTGACAGCCCAGACCTGCGCTCAGGCAAAGTGTATTACCCGTTCGAGTTGTTGTATTTCGTGAAGAGTCTCCGTCCACACGTTTTGCCGTACCTGCCCAAAGACTCGCACGCATGGATGAATCTCGACTCACCCGAGCAAGGCTTCAAATTCGACTACGCCATGCACGCCGCCATCAAACGGACTGTCATCGAATACGAGAAAACGACAGAGGGATTTTCAGCGGAGATCTGTAAGTTGTTTTTGGATAGTTGATTTCCAAAAAGTTGAATGTCCATATTGTTTACCAAGATGTAAAGGAGTTCATCCATGGCCAATTCACAGGTTCGATTATTATCTTCAGCAATAGCCATGCTTGCGGGCGGTGTCATCGCCAACACGACCAATATCGATGTAAATGTAAGTATCTGGATCATCCTGATCAGTTCGATATTGTTCATTGTTGAGTACTTTCGAATAAGCGTTGTCGTACGCTAAAACAAACAGGTGAACAAGTCTTTCAACCTGTTCACCTGCCAACGTTTCAACCTGCTAACTACATCGTAAAGTAAGTTTTTGACAAAAGTGGGCATCTGGTAGAAAATAGCCAGATGAACAAACAACACGTACAACTCAGTCCAGTAGATCGAGAGTATCTCGAAACCCTGATCGGCAAGGGTGAACTCAAAGCCAAAACG
>DATDAG010000278.1:0-25663 GCA_036525495.1 Anaerolineales bacterium | reverse complement strand
GAACAGCCAGTAGCGGGCGGTCCCCATCAGGATCAGGGAAACCGCGACCAGGGCAAAATCCACCTTGTGGTAGAACGAGATGGTCTTGTCAAGTTTTTGCAGTTCGGCAACTTGCGCGGGCGTGGGTTGGGCACCAGCCTTTTGAATCTCCTCGCCAAGTTGTGACAATTTGCCGGTGGGCATCCCGACCCCAAACATGCCAACGAAATAGACGACAACACCAGCCAGCGAGCCAAGCGCAAACCCAAGACCGGGACCTGTTTTCATGTAGGAAACCAGATCACCACCCGTAGACGCCCAGAGGAGCAGGGCACCGCTCAACACGGTCAACGTGCTGTTGACGATCATGAACGTATTGAAGCGACGCTTGCCAGCCATGTGCGCGATGAATTGTGTTCCGGCGGGCTCCAGATCCTTGGCAGTGGGACCGACGAACAGGAATGTGACAAATCCTCCTCCCGCCCAACAGACGCTGGCAACCACGTGGACGAAACGAAGAACGATCAGATAGAACATTTGCATTTCAGCCTCCAGTTTGAAAATTTGATTGAAATATCTGACCACATTAAACATCCACTCCGAGGTTTATTGGGGGCATTGAATTACCCCCTGACTAACCCAAAAAGTGTTACAAACTCAAGCGAAAATGTAGAGCGTGTGGATGTAAGTTTTGCCATAGGCTCCATATGTAAATATTTCTTGTGGCCACTCCAATAACTCTTGTCCTTATGCACAATGAAACTTTCGGAATCAGAAAAAAGGCAGTAATTTACACCTTCAGGGAGATTCATGCTAAACCAAGGATAAGCCCCAAGATCAGGATCAGCATGAATACGATTTGTCCGGAGTGCAGGATGATGGGGAACCAGTTACTGCGGAAGCGTTTACCGGAAAATGCAAAGATCAGGTCTGCTGGAAGCGTTGCCAGGATGCCCCACGGCTGATTTAGATGGTAAAGGGAAAACAGGATACCATTTGCAACCCAATCCGATTTTCCGAATACGCCTTCCATTTTGGGTAACAAAACACCACGGAATATGAACTCCTCACCCAGAAATGTGTTGAACAACGCCAACACGAGGAACAGACTAAGCATGTCCCATGCTCCCAACCACATTGAGCGAAGTTCAGGTGCAAACAAGGCGGCCATGTCGTACCCTTCCGGTTCGGCGAAGAAGGGAAAGATTCCCGTCCACACGTCAACAAGCATGGATCGTAAACCAATTTCCAATGCGGCGACGAACAGAATCAGTGGAATGATCCACCACCATAAGGACTTCTTCGTCTCCCCGGTTCGCGCGGACACCGGATGGTTAAGCCAGAACCGGCGGCTAATCGTGCCCAGCCGGATGTCCCCCTCTTCGAAATAGAGGACGATCAACGCCAGTACAAACTGCCAAACCAGCCCGACCACCATTAGTTTCACACGCAACAGTCCGGCTTCCAAATTGGGGAGATTGACGCTCAGCGCAGGATAGACCAGCCACCCTAGGAGCCACATTGGCGCTCCTGCCGCAAGCCAGATCCCAATGATCTGCCAGAGGGCATATTGCTTATTCGCAGGGGTCGATACCCCTTGATTTATAGAAGTAATTTCATGAGATGACATGAGATTTCTCTTTTGTTGAACGACCTCATCTTTCAGCTCTAAACCAATCCCATGATTGCCAGGGGGAACATAACCACCAGCATCACAGCCTCCACTCCATGAAGGATGACCGCCACCCAGTAAGACTTGAACCGCTTGGCCGCCCATGGAGTGATCCAGTCAATGAGAAGAAACGCGGGCCAATCAGAGACCTTATGCAGATGGTAGGTTACGAACAGAAGATGGTTGGCGAGCCAGTCCCATTTTCCAAACATGCCGTTCATTTTCGGCAGGAGGATGCCGCGGAAGATCAATTCCTCTCCCAACAGGTAGTTGAAAACGATCATGACTGCGAGGATACCCAGCAGCCACCACTGTCCTACGGCGGGTCCTGCCAGACTCCTTATCGAAGTGTATGAAGGTGGAATCAGGAATGGAAAGGTCTTCATAAAGAGTTCATTTAACCAGCCCATTACTCCAATTCCATAATATGCCTGCATTAGGATGATCAACGGAATCGTCCACAAGAACAGTCGCTTCGACAGAATGCGCGTCTGTGGATCGCTCGGGGTGTATAACCACAACCTATCTTTCAGTCCCTGCCAGGTGAACGGCTTCACTTCTTGTTTGAGGATGATGAAAGCCAGGACACCCTGCCAGACAAGTCCAAGTGTTGTTAGAAAGAGGTACATGAACGGATTCACGCTCTCGCGTGAGTGAAGGACGGGCATGACCACCCAATAGCTGAGTCCCATTGGCAGGGCGGCGCCTGCCCAAATTCCGAGTATCTGCCAGGTGGTGTATTGATCTTGCTTTGAAGTTTGATTTGACATGAGATTTCTACTTCTTGTTTTTAACGATTGAGTCAGACTGCCAGCCAGTGGCTCTATGCAAGCCCAAGGACCAGTCCCAGGATCAAGAAACCGAAATAAAAAGCCTGCCCGTTGTGGAGGACGATGGGGAACCAGTTGCTGTGGTAACGCTTGCCCGTGAATGCCATCAACCAACCGAACAGGATATTGCCAGGTATGCCCCACGGCATGTGGAGATGATACAGTCCGAAGAGTACGCCGTTCGCAACCCAATCCCATCTTCCAAAGGCGCCATTCATCCTAGGCAATAACACTCCACGGAACAGGAATTCTTCGCCCAGGAAGTTGCTGAATAGCGACGAAATCACAAAGAGCGCGAAGAAATCCCATGCGCCAATCCAGAGAGCATACATTCCAGGGACGAACAAGGCATCCAGGCTGCGGCTTGGGGGGTTCCGCCAGGGAGGGGAAGAGCCTTATCCAGATGTCATCGAGAAAAGGCGCAAGACCGAGTTCCAATGCGGCGACTAGCAGTATCAGTGGGATGATCAACCACCACAAGCGGTTATCTTTCTGGCCCGTTCTCGGTGAGACCGGGTTGTTCAGCCAGAACCGTCGGCAAATAGTTGATAACCGAATGTCTCCTTCCTCCCGATAGAGGATGAGCATCGAAAGCACAAATTGCCAGACTAGCCCGAGGATCGCCAATTTCATCCACAGCAGGCCTCTATCCACAGCAAAGAGTCCCTGACTCAAAGCTGGGTGGACCACCCAACCGAAGATCCACAGCGGTATACCTCCAGCCAGCCAAATGCCGAGGATCTTCCAGATGGTGTACTGGTCCTGCTTGGAATTAATTAAAGGGCCTTGCAATTTACCCATTGAGGTGATTTCACAAGATGACATGAGATTTCTCCTTTCAATATCTCATTTGAACAAACATTGCTCTCATTGAATTTCGGATGGTTGCACAATTGCTTCTTTTGGTGACTGAGCGGTATCAGACTGCCTATCCGCGATTTCAAGCACGTTTCGCTTGAATGTGTGGGAGAGATCCTTCGCTCCAGCCATCACCACGATGATGACAGTGATCAACACAGACAAAGCCATGAGTGTGAGGATCCCGCCAAAGGGGCTATTGCCCATACCCAGGTACACAGCCCAGGTATTGCTTGCGCCATGGAAAACCGCCGCCAGCAGCACACTGCCCCTGGTGTTGTTGAAGAGCCAGGTGAATTGGACCGAATTGGCGATCACAAAGACTGAGTAGCCGAGAATGACAGGGAGCAGCCCGCTCTGCGATCCCTGTTCGTACTGGCTTGTCCCTTCGATAAAGAATAGGGGGATATGCCAGGTAGCCCAGGCGACTCCAACAATGAGACCTGAAACCAGCGCGTTATGGCGGGTTTGGAGCCTCGGCAGGAGAAATCCTCTCCAGCCAAACTCCTCACCAATCCCAGCGGCAATGGTGAGAAGGATGAAATCGGGAACGACCGTATACAGCGGTTTCAGCCCGCTCCAATCCACAGCCGGACCGCCAAGCAAGTGGTACAGATACATGGAAGTCACTGTTGGAACGATCAGAAAAAACAACGCAAGGACCCACCACTGGATTCCGACTTTCCAGATCAGGACGCGGCTGAGCAACTCCCGGAGACCTCCCTTTCGGCCTTCGAGCACGACGAGCACGATCGCTGCCAAACTTGAGCTTAGCGCCCCAAGTTGGATCCACGCCGGGGGGAGCAAACCTGCAGCCACGGCAAGCGCAGGCGCAAAGCCAAATATCATGGCGAGGACGAGCAGGGATATTGTGGGGTATTTCTTTACAAATGTAGACATTTTCTTTCTCTCCTTTTCTTGTTATTGGCTGGCGGGGACGTGACATCCCCGCCAGCCTTGAAACGCTTTTGAGCTAGAACCGCCAGCCCAATAGGTTCCAGAAGTTCAGGAACCAGACGAAAGCAACAGCGACGATCGTAACCAGCGTGTAATAGACGCGGTATGCTACGCTCCAATAGTGATCCTTCCATGCAAGCACTCCGTAGACCAGCGCGCCAACCGTCAGAAGGGCAGATAAAACGCCCAGTCCTAATGTGATTTTGTCGGTCAATGTGACGCCGAACCTCGGGAATCCCAAACCACCCAACATCAGCATTGTGCCCACCACAAACAGCAGGTTCAAAACGCTAATCCCCACGATGAACCAATTGGCGATGCGCGAGGCGGGGTTCCGGTCACGGCTGATGCGGCGGCTCCTAATGAAGCGAATCACTGCCACAGGGAACATCGACAGAAAGAACAAGACACAAACCAGAAGCAATGCTACATTGAAGCTGGCGGTTTCGTACCATTTCAGTTTTTCGTATGCATACTGGGGTGCGAAATCGGCAAACATGTGGGTGATCCGACCCCGGTCGTCCTCACGAAATACAACGCCAAATGAACCATCTGGCTGGCGGAAGTACAACGGCTCCACTTCGACCAATCGCATCTCGATCCCACGATCGTTATAGAGCAGTGTGCCGTCAGCGGGATCGCTAATTTCAATTGGTGGGTACATTGGGCTTATGAGGTTTCCAAATTTTTCTAAGGTCGTATAGGGTCTCAGGGTTGGGCTATAGATACCCACATAACGATCAGCCCGCTGTGTGAAATCCGCCGGAGGCCGGATTGGCTCGACTGCAGGTGCGGGATAATAATGGTCAAAAAACGCTCTCTGGAACCCAATATGCTGTGTGGTCAGTCTTCCACTACTTTCGCTGTTATAAACCACATAGACACCCAGGTTCTGATCGGGTAAAAGCAGCAGCATAGTCGTAAATCCGAGTGAGCCACCGGTATGCCCAAGCGTTCTCTGCCCGTTGTCGCTGAAATCGAAAAAGCCGTAGGCGGCACCCAAGATGCGCGGGTCAGGAGCATACAACTTGCTGTGCATTTGCCGTGCCGTGATCTCTTCCAAAATGCGCATCCCGGTGGATGCGTCGCCGTAGAAGCCGTCCTGCAGATGCAAGATCATGAAACGCGCCATGTCTGTGACGCTGCTCAAATGTTCACCCTGCGGCGCCGTCGCCGGCTGAGTCATGAAGTCATCAGGGACCCTTGGGACTGCCTGCAAAGCGCCATCAACATTCCAGTATCCCAGGGACATATGCGCACGCAGGTCCGACGGTACCGGCATCTGGATCGTTGAGCGCTCCATGCGCAGCGGGTCAAAGATATGTTCCTGGATGTACTGCTCGTAGGGCTGTCCTGAGACCCGCGCCACGATGTATCCTGCCAGCATAGCACCATAATTCGAATATGCCGCGACCTCGCCAGGCGAACGCACCCGCGCAGGGATGTGGGTAGCCATCCATTCGTCTACCGGCATCAAGCCATCGGCATCCCACGAAAAGTTCTCAAAGTACAGCTCTTCGAAACCTGCCGTGTGAGTCATCAGGTGTTTTAGTGTGATGGGTTTAGGATAAGTATCCGGGATACGAAAGTCGAGATAAGTGTTGACATCCGAATCCAGGTCCAGTTTTCCCTGCTCTGCAAGTTGCATCACCGCCGTCCAGGTGAACAGTTTGCCGACTGAACCAGTGGGAAAGATCGTTTGCTCGGCGTCAACGGGGATTTTATTCTCCAGGTCGGCGTAGCCGTAGCCCTTGGCGAAGAACAATACGCCGTCTTTGACAACAGACACAGCGGCTCCGGGGATGTGGTGCTCTCCCATATCCTTTGCCATGAGTCCGTCCAGGAAGGCTTCCATTTCAGTCGCGCCGGTCGGACCCTGTGCCTGCACTGGTGCAGTGGAATCAATCCCACCCGACGCGACCCTGTCCGCCTGTGCCATAGCTGGCACAATAAATGACAGCAGCAACGCCAGAGTCAATGCGATTGACATGGGGTTCTTGATCTTGTGTGTTACATTTTGAGTTGACATGAGATTTCTCCTTGGATAACTTACAGTTCCTGACGATTGAAGCGCAAAATGGCTACAGTGATGAAAACGGTGCAAGAGACGACTGTCGAGATCAACGGCAGCCACGAAAACACAGGCTCACCGGTCATAAAAGAACCGGCCAGGGAGTTAATTTGATCCGGGGCTGGGCTAATGATCAACATCAATGGCGAGATGTAGACCAAGGGAGGAGCCAGGCTCGGCCCATACCAGAATGCGAAGAAAAGAACCATTGACACGCCAATGATGCCGCCCGACGATTCAAGCAGTGTTCCCAGCATCAGTACAAAGGCGATCCAATAGAACGTATGCAGGAGGAACATCAGTTGGCCGGCCATAAAACCGAAAGGTGAAAGCCAGCCAAGGTCACTGAACAGCCCCAGGGTTAGATAAAGGATCACGCCCGGCACAATGACCGAGGTGAGCAGGATGGCGATCGCATTGACGACCAATCGTGAGACGACGAATGCCGTGCGTGTGACCGGTTTCGAGAGCGCCCAGGCGGCAGTGCCCTGTTGCTTTTCCCTGACCAGGACCCGCTGCATGATAATCATCACCCCAATGGCACCGAACATCGCGCCGAACCAGCCGTACATGAACAGGATCGGCGGGCCATCGCTTCCTTCTTCGGCCGCTTTGGCAGATGCAATGACCATGATTCCCATCAACCCGTTGATGATCGCAAACCACATCAGCAGGTGTTTCCACCATCGGGAGGATTTGAACCAAGACGAATATTCACCTTGCAGCAAGTTCCCCAATCCCCTCCTCCAGCCTTTTTCCTTGACCAGTTGTAATTGACTTGATGTAGTGGTGCTCATTTCTGACTCCTTTCAATGATATTGAAGAACACATCTTCCAGGTTTTGTTCCTTGCGGCTGAAGTTGGAAACCTTCAAACCACTGGATACCAGCAAGCTCATCAATTGGTCTTCAGCCGCGGCTTCATCTGTAACGCTCACCTGCCAGGTAAGCCCTCCGCTGTTCTGGCTGGTCTCGATCCCGGAGACCCAGGATTGCTGAGTAACGCGGGTAAATGCGCTTTGAGTATCACCCTTAAGGGTGACCGAGTAGATCGCATCACCTGTACCCGTCAGCAATTCCTCAATGGGGGCCTGGGTGATCAGTTTGCCCTCATTGACAATGGCAACCTGGTCGCTGACTTTTTGCACGTCATCCAGGATATGCGTACAGTAAAAGATCGTCGCATATTTGCGGATGCGGGACATCACCTCGAGCACATCCCGCCTCCCCTGGGGATCGAGGCTGGCGGCCGGTTCATCCAGGATCAACAGATCGGGATAGTTGATCTCCGCCTGGGCAATCCCCAACCGCTGACGTTCACCACCGGAAAAACCCTTTATCGGCCGGTCGGCTTTGCCTTCCAGCCCGACCAGTTCGATCATCTCGTTCACTCGCTTGTCGATTGCTGATTTAGGACCGGAATAGAAGAAACCGGCGGTGTATTCCAGCGTCTGGCGGGCAGTCATGTGTTCGTAGAAGCGGGCATCCTGAGGCAGGTAGCCGATGTTGGCGCGGATATCCACGCTGTCACGGACGATATCCATGCCGAGGATTTGGCCACCGCCGCTGGTCGGTTTGAGCAACCCCAGCAACAGTTTGATCGTGGTGGTCTTGCCCGCGCCGTTGGGACCCAGGAAAGCGAAGATGGATTTCTGAGGCACGCGCAGGTCGAGTGATTTGAGCGCATGTACCTCGCCGAAAGACTTGCTCAATCCTTCTGTGTTGATTACCAAATCGTTTGAATTCATTGTTTCATCTCCTATTTGCTTTTGTTCTGTTGGATGATGGATTTCAGAGCATCCATGCTTGGCAATATGACATCACCTTCGTTCGTATTAACCAATGCAGTTACGATGAACCTGCCATCGAGCGTACCGATGAAGAAGGCGTGGTAGCCGACAGTGTCACCGCCCATGGCGAATGCTTGGTGATCATTTATCTTCATTACTCCACCGCCAAGACCCCATGTCCATCTACCTCCAGTTCCCACTGGCCGAGACATCAGTTCCAGCGTTTCTTTTGACATGAGCTTGCCATCAAAAAGGGCGGAGGCAAAGGTCATCAGGTCGGAGGCAGAGGATATAATTCCACCTGCTGCCCAGCCAGTGGATGCGGATATATGCGGATACCAGGGGTGTTCCAGTAGATTTAGGTAGCCATCTGAGGTCTTCATGTAACCAGGAACCACAACCTCGTTCGACAAGTCTTTTTTCGGGACTATGGTGTCTTCCAGGCCAAGGGGTTGAATGATGCGTGATTCAATTTCGTGAGACCAACTGTTACCAGTGACCTTCTCGATGATTCGTCCCAACATGATGTAATTGGTACTGGAGTAGTGAGCCGTGCTGCTGCCAGGCACGCCAACAGGACCAGCCTGGTTGGTTATGGCTATTAATTCTTCCGGCACCCACTCCCTAGTCAGTTTCTCGGGATCTATGCCCAATAATTCTTGATAATCGCCCAGTCCGCTTGTATGGGACAGCAGCATGCGAACCGTTATCTTGTCTCCATTCGGCTGTTCGGGAAACCAGATATCAACAGTGTCATTCAGTGAGAGTTTCCCTTCTTCCACCAACTGCATGACTATCACTGCAGTAAAGGTCTTGGTAATACTGCCGATTAGTGATGGAGTATTCGCTGTCCAACGCTCTTTTCCATCAGGGTCAACATATCCGGATGTATCCCAGATGACATTGCCGTCCGCCAATCGCACCGCCATGACCATACCCAGAATATCTTGCTGTTTAACCTGCTTGTCCAGAAGGGCGGTCAGCGCGCCGCACTCCGCCGCATGTTTTGTACTGCTGCTCTCAGGTTGGAGTTCGCAGTCTTCCAACCCGGTCGAGTCGCCTCCTTGGGCGCCTTCGTGAATATTCATAATAGGAGCAGGCTTGGTGCCACAGCCAACGAATAACAGCATTGGCAGGAGCAAGATAGCGGTCAATAGATGGTTTCTTTTCATGGTTTACGTCTCCAAATATCTTTGGCAATTGATTTCTCCTGACGGGCAATTCCCGATCAAGAATTCGATGTCGCCATTGTCCGCCCGTTTTGGAGAAGTGAGAATCGATCTTCGGATGTAATTCAAAGATTTGAGAGTCGAACTTCGGTTGTATTTTGGGAAATTTTCCTACAACTTTGGATGTAGATCCCCGCTTCGCCCCCGAAATTTAGCCTGCCAGCCCGCTATTGGCCTGATCGTACCTTCGCCAGGAGATCGTAACGACTGTCCACGCCGAGTTTTTGATAGATGTTGTGCAGGTGGGTCTTGACCGTCGGCAGTGAGATGAATAACTCGCGGCCGATATCCGCGTTGCTCTTCCCCTGCATGACCTTTAGAATCAGTTCCCGTTCCCGTTCGGTAATCCTATATTTGGAGAGGAATTCTGCGGAGATTTCATCGCTCGCCAGCGGCGCGGAGGTTGGATACCGCAGGAAGTAGACGATGAGGAAGAGACCGTATAGCGCGTACGGAATGGAACTATACAGGAAGCCTCGATCAGGTTGAAGGTTTCTGGTCATGGCGCCGAAATGGCGGATGAAACTGAAGAGGGATTCTGTGTAGCCCACCGAAGCGAAAATTAAAAAGCCAATGTTAAAGGTTCTCTTTTCTGTTTTCCAAACGCGGACCAACAGCCAGAAACCCAGCACAATGGCGCAGGTAAACAGGACAATCCAATAGGTAACGGCAATCCAAAAGCCTGTTCCCAAGCGGATGATATTTTCACTCTCATCGAGGGTCGCGCCATATGGGGAGAAGAACAGCCCGTAACAGATGAGCGTCAACAATGCCAAACCTGCGGCAGCTCTTCTTCCAAAGCGGAACTGGTGTGCGTCGAGAAAATAATACAGGGCTGCCACGACAACACCAAAATCAAAGACCTCGTACACACCCCAAATGTAATACCATGTCCGGCCAGGATATGCGGCAACGTTTAAGAACAAATATTTTCCCAAGACCAGGATGACCATCATCAGGGTAAATAAGGCGTACACAATGCTGAAATTGCCCAGGTCGTTATACCCCGTTCTTAAAGCCCAAACGATCGTGTTGGACAGGGCCGCGAAACCGATGATGATGACCAGAATATCATAGGCGATCAATAGGTGTTCCATGGTTACTGCCTATCGCATATTTTTGGACGATTAACCAGAGGTTCTTGCTGGCAACATACTCGTTTACATCTCCAAGGACACAATACGCCAATTCTACATCAAAAGCCTGGGAAATCATGAAAATCACAGACAACAGCGCAGGAAACAGCTAGCAGGTGCAACGCGTTCGAATTGAAGCAAAACAGCACCCCTCCATTCCTGGTTCCAACTTCCTTTGGCAATTATTAGTTGACATTCTATCACCCTGAGAAAAGGTTGTTGTATGTTATCTCCTGTTGATCGAACATTTAAATCTGCTCTATCATTTGGCCATATACTACCCTTTGTTTACAAATACCGTGCCGCCGCCATGGCCACGACAGCAATCACTAACAGGACAAAGTCGATGCGGTAGGTTTTCATCAGATAGACTTGCAAACGGTCCATTTCAGCGACCTGTTCGGGCTTAGGAGCCTCGCCAGCCTCAGCCATCGATTCACCTAAAGCGCCGATCTTTCCCTGCGTGGGACCCAAAATGGCCACGCCCATCACATACGAGATCAATGCTGCGAGTGCGCCGATGGTGAAACCGAAGCCAGGACCCGTTGTCCAGATCCACTGGATGCCACCCACGAAAAAGCGGGAGTATAGCAGTGCACCTGAAATGATGGTCAGGGTTGTAGCCACACCCATCATTGGAGAAACGCGCGGACCGAAATGCTGCATGAACTTCTGACCCGCCGACCCGGCAGACCTTGCCGCGGGTGCGAGGAAGAACAGATAGAGTACCGCACTCCCCACCCACATCAGGCCGCTGGCCACCTGGGCAACACGTAGAACAAGGATCACATACTGATTGAATAAAATGTTCATGATAAGTCTCCTTTGGTTATTCTCATTATGTCCCCCATTTATTAACAGGATGATCCGCTCAGTGTGGTGCCACCCAATGACACTGCAACTCACCCAAAATGTGCTACAATCGCATCAAGCAGAGCAAATTACTCTTATTGGTGAATTGAGCACTTGTCAATCGATACATTCAACACTAGAGGTTTGAGAACTTGGAAACTCCAGGTTTGTTCGGTGAATGGCTCAAACAACGCCGTAAGGCGCTCGATCTCACACAGGAGGAACTTGCGGAGCGTGCAGGCTGTTCCGTATTTGCCTTGCGAAAGATCGAATCGGGGGAACGCAGACCATCTAAACAGCTCGCCGGCCTGCTGGCAGCCACACTTGAGATCCCGGAAGAAGAACATTCCACATTTATCCGTGTGGCACGCGGAGACTTGAATCTGGAACGGTTGCGGATTCCCAAATCCGATGTATCACTTCCCAGCATATCGGACTTATTAACCCAGCATCAGACTTCCGAAACTGCTCCGCCTCCTACCGCCCCTGAACCTGCCTCTCACCATCTACCTCTACCTCCCACTCCGCTCCTTGGACGCGACTCTGAACTTGCCGCGCTCGAAAGGCTTTTCAAAGACTCCCAGTGCCGCCTGTTGACGTTGACAGGCATGGGCGGTATCGGCAAGACGCGGCTGGCGATCGAATTTGCCTCGCGTCAGAGGGAGATGTTTGCTGACGGCGTCCATTTCATCCCGTTGGTTTCGATCAATTCGGCAGAATCAATCGTCCCTGCGATCGCAGATGCGCTGCAATTTACCTTCTCCGGTCCTGTCGACTTGAAGGAACAGTTGATCCGATTTATATCGGCGAACATGAAAAATCCCGCCCTCCTGGTTCTTGATAATCTTGAACATCTGATCGTTCAATCACCTGATACTGTTGAACTGGTATCTGAGTTTCTCCGGAGGCATCCCGAACTCAAGATAATTGTCACGTCTCGTCAACGGCTGAATTTGCAGGGTGAATGGACGTATGAATTACACGGTCTCCCTGTGCCGCCGATTGAGTTGGACGACAAATTGGACGATTACAGCGCGGCGGTATTGTTCATTCATTGCGCTCAAAGGATTAAGGCTGATTTTGCTTTGGGCGAACAGGAGCGAACGGAAGTTGTGCAGATCTGTCGTCTGTTGGATGGAGTGCCCCTGGCGCTTGAACTTGCCGCCGCATGGATTGGGGTGCTGTCTTGCAGTGAGATCGTAAACGAGATCGCATTGAACATGGATTTTCTTTCCGCCTCGATGCGCGACATGCCTGAACGACATCGCTCGCTCAGGGCGACTTTCGATCATTCCTGGGAATTATTGCCGGACAATGAGCGGGATGTGCTTTCCCGTCTTTCTATTTTTCGAGGCGGGTTTGGCCGTGATGCGGCCATCAAGATCGCTGGCGCAACGCTCCCTCTTTTGGCTTCTCTTGTCTCCAAGTCCCTGGTTAGGCGTACCGAGGAGGGACGTTACGAACTTCACGAAGTGATCCGTCAATTTGCCTCAGCTCATCTTGAGGAGGATGAAGCGCGCTGTAGTGAAACCTGTGATCGTCACAGTGATTACTTCCTCAACCTTGCGGCAGAATATGAAGGAAAATTGAAAAGCGCATCCCAGCAATCGGCGGTGCGCGAAATGACCGCTGAATTGGATAATATGCGCACCGCCTGGGATTGGGGCATCCGGCACGGAAAGTTCGAGCAACTTGGTAGGGCTGTTCGTTCCTTTGGGTGGTTTTATGAGGTGTCAGGTCTTCTCCATGAAGGCATCGATCAGTTGGAACATCTTATACAGGCTTTGAAAGACAAACCCCGCGATACCCAGATGGACCGGGCATTAGGAATTTCCCTCGTAAACCAAGGATTATTGTACTTTCGTGTAGGTCAATTTGATCATGCGCAAGAGTTATACAAGGACAGCATCGCCATACTTCGCCCGATTGATGAACGGGCTATCCTCGCCGATGCCCTTATATTTAGCGGAACACTCATGCACTTAAATGGCGAGTTTCTTGAGGCAAGGGAATTGATAGAAGAGGGTCTGCAATATGCTCGTATGGCGAGTGCTCAATGGTTTGCCGCATATGGGATTTACAACCTGGGGCACGTCGACAGCCTGATGGGTGAATACCAAAAGGGATATGACCAGATGCAGGAGGGATTGAAGATCTGGCGGGAGGTTGGTGATCCGCATTCCATTTCCCTTGGCTTGAACTTCCTTGTGGATACGCAAATCGCTCTAAAACGTTTTGAAGAAGCGAAGCAATCCATGCGCGAGAGCATCGCTTTGTGTGAGCAGACCAGAAATCGTTGGGGCATGGGCACAGCATATCGTTACCTCGGTCTCGCAATGATGGCAGACGGTCAATACGAAGAGGCGCAGGAATATTTTCAAAAGAGTCTTGCCATCTTCGGCGAATATTTCGAAGGCTGGGATATCGCCATCACGGTCGCCTACCTCGCCGATGCGACCCACCTGTCAGGCGACGAAGCCGGGGCAAAGAAAAACTATCTGGATGCCCTGCGTATTGCAAATCGGATCGATTCCACCCCTCTAACGCTGATGGCAGTGGCAGGCTTGGCGCAACTCGAATACCGCCTCAACTCCGACCTCGTCACTGGCTGGCTGAAAATAATCCTCGACCACCCTGCCGCATTTCAAGAGACAAAAGACCGGGCTCGCCAGATATCTTCTGAATTGGAGAAACGCCCTGGTATCGAGCAGATTGGAATATCTCAAGAGACAATGTCAGATCAATCACTGGTAGAGGTGGTTCGGGTGCTCTTGAATTAAATCTGTAAGACCAATTCCAATCTACCGATCACCGCACTTGGCGGAGGCACTGTAATACAGACCAAAGTTGATGATATGGTAAATATACTATGTTAGAATTTCTTTGATATTCAGAATTCTTCAACAAGATCAATCATTTCTAAAGTAACCAATATTGGTTCTACTTATCGGTATTGTTAGAGGATGTGAATTTGACAGAAAAACCAGAACGCGTTGTTGTAACGGGCATGGGGGTGGCGAGTCCTCTAGGCTGTGATCTGATTGGGTTTTGGAATGGGCTGGTGGAGGGTCGCTCTGGTGTAGTCTCGTTGGACGGATCCAACTTTTCGGATGTGTCCTTGAAAATTGGGGCGATTGTTCGGGGGTATGAAGAGAGTCAGTATTTCGACGTCAAGGAAGCACGAAGGTTGAGCCGCTCCTCCCAACTGGCATTGGTTGCCGCACAACAAGCGGTCACCTATGCGAAGTTGGAAAATGATATAAATCGTATAGCAGTAGGCGTTCTTGTGGGGAGTTCGATTGGCGGATACAGCGCATCCGATCCATTTTTCAAAAGTTATCATGCTACAGGCAGATTGAGTCCATTCACGATCCCCATCTCAATGAATATTGGACCAGGCGCTGGAATATCCATAAAGTATGGCTTTCAAGGCATGTTGGTGGATGTGGACGCGGCTTGTTCCACCGCGGCACATTCGATCGGGTATGCTTTCAACATGATCCGCAGCGGGCTGATGAATGTCGCTGTAACAGGTGCGGCAGATTCTCCGTTTTCTCCGGCAGTTGTCGGGGCATGGATGGCTTTACGTGCTGTTTCAAGCCGTGTCGATTCCCCGGCGGAAGCCTGCCGCCCGTTCAGTGCTGACAGGGACGGAATGGTTCTGGGCGAAGGAGCAGGCATCCTTGTGTTGGAAGCGGAGAGTCATGCGCTTCGACGCGGCATCCCTATTTTGGGGGAGGTCAAAGGATATGGCGCAAGCGCGGACAGCAGTCATCTGACACAGCCGACGCAAAAAGGACCCGTCCTAGCGATGCAGCGCGCGATGGCAGATGCAGGGCTTTCGATGAATGAAATTGATTACATCAACGCACATGCCACAGCGACGGAATGGAATGATAAGAATGAGACCAAAGCCATCAAGGAAGTCTTTGGGGAACGCGCTTACAAGATCCCTGTTGTCGGTAACAAAGCCGCATTTGGACACTCAATCGCAGGCAGTGGAGCATTGGAATTGATCGGGTGCATCCTCTCCCTGCGCGACCAGATCGTCCCGCCGACGATCAATTACAAAGTGCCCGACCCTGAGTGTGATCTGGATTACGTCACAGAGGGCAGTCGAAAACTGCCTCTGCGAAATGTGATGAGCAATTCTTTTGCATTTGGGGGAAGCAATGCTGTGTTGATCGTGGGGAAGTATGAATAAAATTCCGACAGTTCTTGATTGCCACTTGTGAACCTGATTTGAGAGCAAAATCCTTTTCGATCCTGGTCTTCGTTCTGACGACCGCCTTTTATATTTACACGCTTTCGCCCTCGCTCGCATGGGGGGATGGTGTGCGGCTCCAGAGTGAAGTGATCTCGGGAGAATCAGTCATCCTATCAGAGATGCCGCGCGATAAATTTTCACCAGACCCATTCATCTTCTCCAAGGTAAGTGTAACCGCCTGGGACCATCCCCTGTACATCATGTTCGGTCATCTGCTTGTGAAGGCATTTCCCTCCATCGATTCATTGTGGCTGGTCAATCTCATCTCCGCAGTCTTTGGGGCGGCATCGATCACATTGGTCTTTCATCTTTGCCATAGACTTACAAACTCACTTCTGGCTTCGAGTTATGCTGCCCTTGCGCTGGCAGTCTCGCATACGTTTTGGTGGCATTCGTCCACGCCAGAAGTGTACACACTTTTTATTTCTCTTCTACTTGTCAGTTATTCGTTCTTCGACGCGTTTGAAAAAAGCAACAAATCCCTGTATTTATTCCTTGCCTCATTCTTCCTGGGGTTATCCGCATCGAACCATATCCTTGCCTTTCTTGCGTTCCCCGCGTTGGGTTTGTATTTTGTTTTATCAAAGAAAATTCGTTTTCGAATATCCAATTGGGGAAAAACAATCCTTGCGTTTCTCGGTCTTCCCATCGGCTTCTCACTATATGCCATTCAATTCATTCGCATCACGCGAAGTTTTCCCATCAATGAAATCGCAGGTCCCATCGTTGGTTCGACGTTTTTTAGTAGCTTGAGTCTGTCTCCGCTCGTGCTGCTGGAGAGCTTCGCCAAGTATCTATTATTTCTCTTCCTGAATTTTGGTCCACTTGGCATTGTACTTGGCGTGATCGGCATGCCCATCGGCAATAAAAAGATCATTTCACTTTACATCGTCTATATGTTGTTTGGCATCTTCTATCGCGTGTCAGATCAATTCGCCTTTTTCCAGACATCGCATGTGTTCTTCGCATTCCTGATAGGGATTGGATTAAATCACATCTTCATTTCATGGGACAAAAAGCCGCGCCTCATTCTGATCTTCATCCTGTTTCTCGCCATCATCCTGACGCCACCCTTTTATCATTCCCTGCCAACCCTCGCTGACAAATTTGGTGTGGACGACACATCTCTCGACATCCCAAAAGTGGGAACAGATGTCCGCAATGGGCTGGCCTATTACATCGATCCATACAAACGTGGCGATTACGAAGCATACGATTTTGGCACACAAACCCTAAGCGATCTACCTCCCAACGCGATCGTGATCGCCGAATGGTACACAGACACCGACGAATATTTTGTTCTGCGATATTTCAACAAAGTGGAAGGAATTCGTCCCGATGTAACCGTCCTCGGCTGGATGACATCTGCCCCGGCTTCATTTAATTCGCAATTGGTGTTGGATGAGATCGAGGAATCATTCCCGCAACGCCCCATCTATATGGCATCTCTTAGTGAAAGATTTTATGCTTCATCGAAACTGATCGAGATGTATTGCATTGTCCCCAAAAACAACTTGTATCGTCTCCACCCCAAATATGTACAAGATATTCAGTGCCTCGGAATCGATTCAGTCACTGACTAGGATTCCACTCCCAAAACCTGAATTCCAATTTTCTTCCCTGTACAGCGACGGCACCTGCGTATTCAGAATGGATGTCAAGAGAAAACAAAGTCCAGCGTGCGGCTTCCTGTATATCAGGTCGGGTTGCTCGCAAAATGACAGGTTCATCCGGCGTGAGAGACACATCAAAATCATCAAGCGGCAGTAATAAGCCCAATCCGTGTGCCTTGATATATGCCTCCTTGCGCGTCCAACAGTTGAAGAAGCCGGTCACTTTCTGTTCGTCAGGAAGTCGACGCAATTCAGTATTTTCATGTTCGGAGAAGAAACGGTGCGCAATCTTTTCATGTTCCATATCATGACGAAACTTCTCCACGTCCACGCCGACTTTATATCCGCTGGCGACAGCGATCAGCGCGAAGTCTCCGGAATGGGAAAGATTGAAATCCAATTCCGTGTTTGTCAAGACTGCCGGCTTGCCGTGTTCGCCGGTCGTAATTTCAATATCCTGTGGGGATCGATACAGGTATCGTGAAAGAATGTCCCGCAGGCTGGTGTGGGATACTATGAATCGATGTCGGTCTGTTTCAAAATGGAAACGGTCCGCACGTTTGGTCTCGTAGGCTGAGAGGATGGATCCCATCCATCGGACGGAATCGGGTGGGTAGTCTGCGATGGAGACGCGCCAGACATCCACCTGACCCGAAACCAAACCCAGGTCGTTGGGCGGAGACTTCCAGCTTATTTGCCTCAATTCTTCCATGCTTTGATGATACCCGTTCCGAATAAATATTTTTGCGGGAAGATGCCATCTTCAACAAAGACAGTAAATCCGTTTGCTTCCAACAGATTTACTAGATCACGATGGGTGCGTTTGTCACCGTCAAATTCGTGATATTCCATAACCATGTTTTTCACTTTTGCGAGTGTTTCCGCAGGGCAATTAAATAGGATGTCATACTCTGCGCCTTCGACATCAACTTTCAAATAATCGATATGCTCGATGCTGTTATCTCGAATAATGTCGGTAAGTGTTATCGCTTGCACGGTTTCCATTGGGCTATCTGACTCTTGCATCAGCGAGCCAAGCGCGCCGTTATTGCATGGCATAAAGAATCTTAATTTACCGCGTCGATGCGACACAGCCTTGTTGTGTATGTGCAGGTTGTTTGCGTCGTTTAGTTTCTGATTCTTTTCGAGCATGGAAAAGTTTTTACTAGATGCCTCATAGGAATATACGCGACCACAATGCGCCAGTCTCGCCGCGCGGACTGCAAATCCGCCGATGTGTCCACCGATGTCCACAACAATATCCTCCGCGTGGATAGGGAAGCGGGTGTCGTCATATATCTTCGCCTTCCATATCTCCCAGATCACAAGAATGTCGGATGTATTGACGCGGATGTTAAACCGTGCTTTATCACCTGCCTCAATCACTACCGTTTTCTTCCCTTGATGACGCAAATAAAAGAAGGGAAAGATAATTTTGTTGAACCACATGAAGAAGCGTTGATTTTTTAGGCGCATGAGTCAACCGCCATTGCGAGAGAACGAAGTGAACGAAGCAATATCATTGATAATGGATTCTCTAGCTGTATTGATAAAGAAATGATCACCAGGGAAATACCTTGATTCAAATCGTCCGCTTGTTTGCACCGTCCAACCTTCCAGTTGTTCACAACTTACACGTGAATCATCATATCCGCCAAAGGCAACGATGGGACAACCGAGCGGCTCGTCATGTGAGTATTTGTGTGTTTCGGTCAGCTCGAAGTCCGTGCGTAAAATTGGGAGGAAAAGGTCCAGCATTTCTTGATTCTGTAAAACTTCCTGTGGGATGCCATTAAGTTTTTTCAATGACGTGATAAGTTCCTCATCAGATAATGTATGTAGATGTGATTGTAGGTCGATAATCTGCGGCGCTCCACACGCGGAGATGAACAGGCTGCCGGGTTGGGAAAGTCCGTTTTTACGCAGGCTCCGCGCGAGTTCAAATGCAATGAGTGCCCCCATGCTATGACCGAAAAAAACAAAGGGTTTATCCAATAATCGTTGGATGGCTTGAGAAAGTTCTTCCACCATCGAAAGAAGCGATTTGATCGGCGTTTCATTATGCCTTGACCCTCTGCCAGGATAATGAACGATGTGTAGTTCAACATTGGTTGGCAGTTCAGCGTTCCAATTGCTGAAGACGGAAGGTCCGCCGCCGGCGTAGGGGAAGAGGAAGATGCGAACATCTGCTTTTGGTTTTACCTGTGGGCAGACAAACCAATTGTTTGAGTGGTTCACGATGGTTTGATCTCGGGCCTGTCAATCAAACCCTGCTCGATAAAGGTGTTGATATAGGTGGAAATTAACTTCCCATCCACCGGCGGACATTGGATGCCGTTTCCATTGAGTTGAGTGAGCGTGTTGCTCAGGTCGATGTGCGGCATGAATATCTGGTTCTGCTCCACTTCTTCGATCAATGGCAGATAGGCTTCCCAGCCTCCGTTTTCGAGATGGACGACTGCATTGAACAAGTCCTTGCGCCACTCATCAAACGACACCTTGCGCGGACTAAATCCTTCAGTCTCAAGATACTCCAACAACTGATCGAGGTGCATCGGCTCGGGATTCTCCAAATGGTAGATCATGTTCAAGTTATCAGGATTCAGGCTCAGGTTAATGATCGAGGCGCTGACAAAGTCCACGGGAACAATGTTGGCGACCACGTCCAGATCGGGGGCGGTTCCCAACAACAAACAGGCGCGAGTCATGCTGGAGATCATATTGTCGTGATTCCAAGCGCCCGTGACGCTATGCCCTGAAACCAGTCCAGGGCGATAAATGGCATACGGTATACCGCGCTTCCCTGCCTCCATCACGAGTTTTTCTGCCACCCACTTGCTTTGAGCGTAACCACCGAACGGCGCGCTGATCTGGTCGATGTCTTCATCCTCTAAATAGATGTGCCCGTCGTCATGATCGCCGTTATGTAAAATGGACAAAGTGGAAACGTGATGCACGGGTTTCAATTTGGTTCGACATGCCAGCCGCAGGATTTCCTGCGTGCCAAGCACATTGGCTGACTTGTGTTCCGCATACGGATAAACAAAATTGACCATCGCGCCGTTATGATAGATCGAGTCGATTTGATGCGCAAATTTATCAAACGCTTCCTTGCTCAATCCCAAGAGCGGCGCGCCGAGATCACCGATAACAGGCTTGATACGTTTTGCAAATAAGTCGTCCCATAGTGAATATGAATTCAAATTGCGCTTCAATCTTTGCAAGCCCTTGTCAACATCATCCGCGCGCAACAAGCAATAAATATCTGCCGATGTATGTTTCAAAAGATCGTACAAAAGGAACGCGCCGACGAATCCCGTTGCGCCTGTGAGCAGTATATGTTTGGGTTCATCAACATGTTCGTACACCAGATCACCAGCGGTGATATTCGCATCGAGTTTCGCTTCCGCTTTCAACTGATCCATGCTCAACTGGTTCATGCGAATCACATTTCGCTGACCCGTGTAATTTATGCCGCTCAATGCCTTCTCGATGATCTCCGCAAGATTGGCAATGGTTGGCTGTTCAAACAAGGCGCGCAATGGCAGTTGTGCAGTTTCAAGTCCATATTTTTCGCGCAATAAAAAGACAAGCCTCGTTCCCAATAACGAATGACCGCCGAGATCGAAGAAGTTATCGTTCACGCCCACGGCATAATTCCCGTTTTGCTTTTCCAATCCCAAAACTTCCGCGCAAATCTCAGACAGTTCGATTTCCAGTTGCGTTTGCGGCGCGACGTATGGAGCACGCAGTTCAGGGCGTGATTGTGACGGTGCGGGCAACGCCTTGAGATCCACCTTTCCGTTTGGTGTCAGTGGCAGTGATTCAAGATTGACGAAAATTGACGGCACCATATATTCAGGAATTTTTGTCCGCAAGTATTCTCGCAACTGAATTGCTTCCGCCTCTTTCTCAGGGACGGCTGGTATCACATAAGCGACTAGACTCGCGTCTGACGACCTTTCCTTCCAAGCCACCACCACAGCCTGCTTCACCGATGGATGCTCTGCCAACGCCACTTCAATCTCTCCCGTCTCGATGCGGAAGCCGCGCACCTTCACCTGCTGGTCGCTTCGTCCAAAGAACTCGATGTTTCCATCAGGGAGATAACGCGCAAGGTCGCCTGTTTTGTAAATTACTTCCCCCTCTCCCTGTGGGAGAGGGAAGGGATGAGGGAGAAATCTTTCGCTCGTCAACTCAGGACGATTCAAATATCCGCGGCTGACGCCATTGCCGCCAATGTAAAGATCTCCGATTACACCGATCGGAACGGGCTGGAGATTCGAATCAAGAATATATATTTGCGTGTTTGCAATCGGTCTGCCGATCGGAACCGTATTCGATATTCCTTGTTTCTCATTCGAAGTAACACGGTAGAGCGTAGACCAGATCGTCGTCTCGGTAGGACCGTACAGATTCCATAACTGCGCACCGCGTGGTAATAGTTTTTGCGCGAGGTCATTTGTCAGCGCTTCACCACCACACAGAATCTTGAGATTCTCTTTTCCCTTCCAGCCTGCTTCCAGCAAAAGCCTCCAACTGGCAGGCGTGGCTTGCATGAAGGTGGCATTGTCGTTCATCAACGCATCCGCCAGCAACGCTCCATCCGCTGCGATATCGGAACTGGCGATCACGACCTTCGCTCCCACCGTCAGCGGAAGCAAAAGCTCGAGAACCGCAATATCAAACGAAAGGGTAGTGACAGCCAGAAGCGTATCGTCCGCGTTGATCTTCAAATCGTCACGCATCGAACACAGGAAGTTGACCACCGCCTGGTGATGAATCTGTACGCCCTTTGGTTTCCCCGTTGAACCAGACGTGTAGATGATGTAAGCAAGGTCACCAGGCTTGGATTTCTTTCTGCGCTTTGAGGGAGTTGGTTTTTCGAGAGCGTCCAGGTTGATAATTTTTGCATTATTCTCAGGCATTTCTGAAAGAAGATTCGTTTGTGTAAGAATGACAGATGCGCCCGAATCTTCTACCATGAAAGCCAATCGTTCCGACGGGAAGGATGGATCAAGCGGCAGATAGGCACCTCCAGCCTTGAGCACGCCAAGCAGCCCCACCAACATATCTAGCGAGCGATGTACAAAAAGGCCCACAAGCGTTCCAGGTTTCACTCCGTGAGCAACCAATATCTTCGCTAATTCATTCGTGCGTTTATCCAATTCCTTGTATGTCAAAGATTGATCATCGTACTGAACAGCGGTTGCTTTCGGTGTACGCTTTGCTTGTTCTTCTATGAGATCGTGGATGCATAGGTCGCGCGGATAATCCGTTTGTGTTTTGTTCCAATCAATCAATAGATGCTTGTGTTCAGTCTCGCTCACCAGGGAAAGAGTTGAGACAGGTTTGTTCGCGTCAACCACGATTTCCTTCAACAACGAATTGAAATGCTCCAGCATTCGCTGAATGGTGGAAGCATCAAACAAATCTGTGTTGTATTGAAGCGCGGTGGCGAGACCGCCTTCGGTCTCTGCCATCATCATCGTCAAGTCGAATTGGGCGGGTTCGCCACCCAATGCAATGGATTCGAGGGTCAAGCCATCCACGCTCATGCGTGCGCCATCGAGTCCCAGCGCAAACGGACTCAACGCCTGAACTTCTGCCTCGTGTGCTTTTTGCAAAATGAACATCGTTTCAAACAGAGGTGGGCGGCTGGAGTCGCGTTGAATGCCCAACTTTTTGGCGAGCAGGGCGGGCGGATACTCCTGATGTTCGAATGCGCCGAGTGTGGTTTGTTTCACGCGTTGCAGGGCTTCGTTGAATGTGGGTTTATTTGAGAAGTCCGCTTTCAACGCGATGGGATTAATGAAGTAACCGACTACGCCAGCCAACTCAGCATGGCTTCGTCCCGCTGTGACCGAACCGACAAGGAACCGATCCTGACCCGAATAGCGATGCAACAAGGTTTGGAACGCGGCAAGCAAGGTCATGAACAGTGTGGAGCCGTTTTCCTGTGAAATGGTTTTCAACTGTTGATAGACTTCGTGTTCGATAGACAAGTGCTCCGAGTCGCCGCGATAGGTTTGCATCGCCGTGCGTGGACGGTCGGTGGGCAGGTTCAGGGCGGGGAGTTCGCCGCTCAACGTGTCGCGCCAGTACTCCCAATGCTTGTCACCCTGCGAGCTTTCCAGCATCCCTGTCTGCCAGCGGACATAATCTGAGTAGCGGGCTTGTAGTTGTGGGAAGGAAATCGCCTTGCCATTTTTATTCGCTTCGTAAGATGCAAGTAGTTCCCGCGCTAATACGGTCATTGACCAGAAATCTGTAACGATGTGATCCAGCGCGAGTAGAAGGATGTGTTCCGTTTTTTTCCGGAATAAGATCGCCCGCATGACCGAACCGTTTTCCAAGTCAAAGGGACGATGTGCTTCGAGAAAGAGTCTTTCCTGCAATTCTTCCTCGCTCCACTCTGAAGTATCTTCGACAAAGAAGAAGCCGCTTGTCCGTTCGTTGATCCGTTGGACAGGCTCGCCTCCAACGACATGGAATGTACTTCGCAACGCTTCATGTCTTTCGACCAGTTGCTTGAAGGCGTGTTCGAGCGCAGGTACATCCAAATTGCCGAGAATGCGAATCGCTCCCGCGACATTGAACGAAATTTCTTCGGGCAAAAGTTGACGCAGGAACCACAACGCCTGCTGTCCATATGAAAGCGGACTTTCATTCCCATCACTTTGCGAAATAACGAGCGGAATTTCACCCGACGTTTCAGGCGCGTTCAGATTGCCAAGCGCTTCTGCCACCAACTTCGAGATGGTCGGTCCCTGCAGGAGACTCGCGACCGATAGATTAACTCCCATTTTGGATTCCATCGAGTTCTTGAGTTCCATCGCCATAAGCGAGTCGAGGCCCATTGTGTCGAGGGGTTGCGTGAGACTCAATCTGGATGGATTCATCCCAAGCACACGAGCGACCTGTCCTTGAAGAAATTCCTGCAAAAGCTTTTCTCTCTGACTTGGGTCTGCGATAAGCAGGGATGAAGATGTCGCTTCACCCGCAAGGGACGGCTGACTCTTCTTTACCCGTCCATTTTTTCTGCCATTGTTGTTTTTTTCGTGATGTATTATTTTTTTATTTGACGGCGCATGTACCTGCCTACGTGTTTCCGTGTTTACCTTTTGGTTCTCTATCCAATACCGCTGACGGTCGAATGGATAGTTCGGAATTGAAACCTTGTGACGTGTGTAGCCTTCATCAAACGATTTCCAATCAATATCTGCGCCCTGGATGTAAAGTTTTCCTAGACTATCTAAAATGAATTTCCAGTCATCTTGATACTGTCGCAGGGATGGCAGCCATGTGGCTTCTGATTCTGGAAGACATCGTCTGCCCATTCCCAACAGAACGGGAGTGGGTCCGATCTCGATGAACGCGTCGATGCCCAGGCTGGAAATTGATTCCATCCCTTTGGAGAACTTTACCTCCGCGCGGATATGATCATTCCAATAGGATGCGTCTGGAATTTCATTGAGAATGTTGCCAGTGAGATTGGAAATGAAAGAGATTTGAGAATTGGAGTATTGGATGCTTCGTGCAAATGATACGTAGTCATCCAGAATCAAGTCCATGAGAGGCGAATGGAAGGCGTGAGAGACGGTGAGATGCTTAGATGAAATTCCCAGTTTCGTCAGTTCATCCAAAATAGTTTGAACGGCTGACGTTTCGCCAGAGATGACCGTGTTGTCGGGGCCATTCGTGGCGGCAATGGAGGCTTTATCTTGATACGGTTGAAGGATCGGCGCGATGCGGGTTGCATCGGCAAAGACCGCCGCCATCGTTCCGCTTTGTGGGAGTGCACCCATGAGGCGGGCGCGCTCGGCAATGAGGCGCAGACCATCTTCGAGACTGAAGACGCCCGCGATGCACGCGGCAACATATTCGCCAACGCTGTGACCGAGCACCGCGTGTGGCTCGATGCCCCACGACCGCCAAGTTTGCGCGAGAGCGTATTCAAAGGCAAAGAGCGCGGGCTGGGTGTATTGAGTTTCATGAATGTCATTATTGTCGGAGAAAAGAATTTCAAGGAGAGAACGATTGAGGATCGGGTCGATAATTTGGGCGCATTGATCCAGCGCATCATGGAATACAGGCTGCGTTTCATATAACTGCTTTCCCATGCCAGAATACTGCGAGCCCTGCCCTGTGAAGAGGAATGCTACCTTTGGTTTGGAATGATTTATCGATGAGGATGCCGGGTTGGCGATGAAAGCGTCAAGTTGCTTTTGCAATTCTTCATTTGTAGACGCGTGAAATGCAAGGCGATGGTCGAAGTGGGAACGGGCTGTGTTGGCGGTATAAGAAAGATCTGCAAGAGAATGTTTAGTCTCACTTAGATAATCGTTTGTGAGTTGTGCTAACTTTTGAAGAGCACCTTCAGATTTGGCGGAGAGTGTGAGGCTGTGAC
>DATDAG010000277.1:0-29272 GCA_036525495.1 Anaerolineales bacterium | reverse complement strand
GTGATATTCGACATGCGCGCCTTTCTTTTGCAGTAGACCGATCACATCCATTGCAGGCGACTCGCGCACATCGTCAATATCGGGTTTATACGCCACGCCAAGGATAAGTATACTTGAGCCTTTTAACACTTTGCCGCGGTCGTTCAAGGCTTCGAGCACACGGCTGACCACATAACGCGGCATGTTCGTGTTGATCTCGGAAGCCAGTTCGATAAAGCGCGCATTGTAATTGAACGACTTCATCTTCCACGAGAGATACAAAGGGTCAATTGGAATACAGTGACCGCCCAAGCCCGGCCCAGGCGTGAACTTCATGAAACCGAAGGGCTTGGTCGCCGCGGCGTCTATCACCTCCCATACATCCACGCCGAGACGTTCGCACATGATCGCCAGTTCGTTGACGAGACCGATATTGATCATGCGGAAGGTGTTCTCGAGCAATTTAGCCATCTCCGCCGCCTCGGCAGTGGACACATGATGCACGGTTTGTATCGCGCCTTCGTACCAGATGGTGGCCACTTCGCCGCAGGCTTCGGTGATGCCACCCATCACCTTGGGCGTGTTGATCGTCGTCCAATCTTCGCGACCAGGGTCCACGCGCTCGGGCGAGAAGGCAAGGAACCAGTCTTTGCCGATGGTGAGGTTTTGCTGCGCTCCAAGCGTTGGCAAAAGCATTTCGCGCGTCGTACCGGGGTAGGTGGTGGATTCAAGCACGATCACCATACCCTTGTGCATGTACTTCGCCAGTTCATCCGTCGCAGACATGATGTATGACATATCCGGGTCGCCTGTCTTGCGGAGCGGTGTGGGCACACAGATGCTGACCGCGTCGATATCCT
The DNA here is from genome assembly GCA_036525495.1 of Anaerolineales bacterium. Lineage (GTDB taxonomy): Bacteria > Chloroflexota > Anaerolineae > Anaerolineales > Villigracilaceae > Defluviilinea. The sequence goes on along the minus strand of DATDAG010000277.1, from coordinate 28,433 downwards.
TCAACACCGCGAAATCGGTCGTTGCTGTGAGATGACCGGACTTGACCAGCTTCTCAACGGCTTCCGTCTTCACGTCCGGAATATAGGAGATGCCTTTCGCAAGTGAATCAACCTTCCGTGAGTCCGGATCGATGCCCGTGACGTGGAATCCCGCCTCAGCGAAGACTACTGCCAGGGGCAGTCCCACATATCCCAGCCCCAGAATCCCCACCCGTCCGGTTTTTTCATTCAACTTTTTGATCAATGAGTCTTTTGTTGTCGACATTTTCCTTGTTCAACCTTCCAACTTGTCATCTTTGAAACTTTCCATCCCAATGAGCGTCATCAGGATCGCATCTTCATGGGTATCCTTATAATATCGTTTCCTACGTCCCACTTCCTCATACCCGAACTTGAGATACATCTCGCGCGCCGCCGCGTTGCTTTCGCGCACTTCCAAAAGGGATGTGACCGCACCTTCCCTCGACATATAACGTAACGCATACATCAACAGGTTCCCGGCAATACCCTGCCTGCGATGATCGGGATGTACGGCGAGGGTGGCAATATGCGCCTCGTCCACCAGCATCCAGGCAACAATCACGCCAACGATCTTCGCTTCCAATTCAACGACCCAGCACCGCGAAGCGGTATTATCCGTCAACTCAAATCGGAACGACCTCTCGGGCCACGGCAGGCTGAAAGACAATTTATCCAATTCAACGACAGCCGGGATGTCCTCCAGCGTCATGCGGCGAATAATCATGCTAATCATGCAGGCAGTGAGCCGTCTGTGTGCAAATAGATCGGCGAGAGAGAGGCTTCATCGTCCACGTCACCAGCCTGCCAGCGCGCCCATGCCAGCTCTGCCAACACAGCAGGTCGTCGCACAGATTGAGCAGGCGAGACAAGGCGTATATTTTCATCCTTTAGTTTTTGGATTTCCTCCGCCGTGAACTCTCCGCACAAAATGGACGGATTCTTGACCTCATCCATCAACGCTTCGAAACTTACGACTCTTCCCTGACCCTGAGCCTGCCAGCCCTTCCTCGAACTTTTATACACGCCCATAGCAAATCGGCTCCGCCCGGCTTGAATGGCACACAACAACGGAAGTTTCGATGCAGGTTGGGCATGCGCGAGAATATCCAATGTGGGGATTCCAATCAAAGGAATATGTTTCGCCAAAGCCAATCCCTTGACCAATGCCAGCCCAACGCGCAGACTCGTGAACGAGCCGGGGCCCAACGCCACCCCCAACACAGTGACATCGTCCATTGTGGAGTCGCAACGGGTCAGGAGGTCGGAGACGGCAGGGGCAAGTTCAACCGTATGACGTTGACTGCTCCGCCACGCGTATTCAGCGATGACCCGTGCCCCGTCATACAGGGCCAGCCCGACCTGTGTGGTGGATGTATCCACGGCGAGTAACATCAGCCACCTCCCACTACGGCATGGCGAATGACTTCGAGCAGGTCATCATTTCGTTTGCCAACAGATTTGAATTTCATCTCGCGTTCTTCTTCATCTATATACTCGAGCTCTACCCACAAATGTTTGTCGGGGATAAGCCCGTCAATGCGTTCGGGCCATTCAATGAGGAGCGCGCCGTCAGCGAGCATTGAGTCAAGGTCAATCTCTTCAGCTTCGAGGGCAGAGTCGAGTCGGTAGGCGTCCATGTGGAAAAGGCACTTTCCGTTGGCATGTCGGTATTCGTTAACAATGATGAATGTCGGGCTGGAGACGGAGTCGAGCGACCCCCATCCTTTGGCGACACCTTGCACAAAGGTGGTCTTGCCTGCGCCGAGGTCGCCTTGTAAACAGATCACATCGCCAGCCTGTAACGCTCCACCTAAACGCGCGCCAATGCGGCGCGTCTGCTCGGGACTGCGGCTGAAAAAATCGAGCGAATGTGAATCCAGAACGGGCATCGAAGGGATTATATCAGCGACAGACCGCTCTCCGTTGGACTGATGCGGTGGTTTGGGTTAAGATATTGAAAATTAAAGGAGATGGATTATGCAACCGTATATCGACACATTCATCGAGAACTTTATCAATGGCATTCCGAATTTACTGACAGCCCTGTTGATCGTTGTTCTTAGTCTTTATCTGGCGCGGATCCTAAGCAAGATTCTCAGGCGCGTGCTGGAGGTGAGGAAAGCCCCCGAAGGGGTAACGCATCTTCTGGCACAACTGACTCAAGGGGCAATCCTTGTATTTGGCATGATCACTGCCTTGCAGAGATTTTTTGATGTGACCGCGTTCCTGGCGGGTTTGGGCATCCTCGGTTTCACGGTTGGTTTTGCGTTGCAGGATGTGATGAAGAACTTTGCGGCGGGTGTCATCCTGCTGATCCAACAGCCCTTCCATGTGGATGAGTTCATTGGCGTGGCAGGCTTCGATGGACAGGTGCTGGAAGTCGACCTGCGCGCTACAGAGATGAGGTCATTGGATGGGCGGATCGTGAACATCCCCAATGCAGAAGTGCTGGCTCACCCAATCATTAACTACACCCGCGCAGAACGCAGGCGCATCGAACTGCCCGTTGGCCTAGGATACAATACAAACACCGAAACCGCCCGCAAAGTGGTTTTGGATGCCATTCAAAATGTGCCGGGATTTATAGCAGAACCCGCCCCAATAGTTGGCTTTTCCACCTTCGGCGATTCAGCACTGCAACTCGACACTTATTTTTGGATAGATACCGCGAAAACCAATCCCATTGCCGCGAAGGACTCAGCGTTCACACTTATCAAATCTGCGCTTGACAAGGAGGGGATCGACATCCCGTTCCCCATACGGACAGTGTTTACACTACCGCAGAATTAAACTGATAATCCCTGAGGTGAATTGTAACCTCAGGGATTTTTACTCCACATCCTTCGGCTTACTGATCTTGAACCAGTTAGTTTGCAATCCCTGTCCTCTGATAATAAAATGACGAAATCATGAACGCTGACATCTTCAACATTGAGAAGCATATCCATACGGAATAATCAATAGTTGACTTGCCAGGACAGCATTTTCTGGGTAATTAGGGGCATTCAGCAAATAATTGTGTATGATAGAATTGCGTCATTAAAATTCAATCCTTTTCAGGAGATAAAAATGAAAACTGCACTTCGTCCATTTGTCATGTTGATTTCGTTTATTTCAATTGTCGGACTGGCGTGTAGCGCGTTGGGCGACGGGGGAGCCAGCCCTACCAACGAACCTAATAACCAACAACCACCATCGCAGGAATCGCCCGTCAAAGGAGATGATTCAGTCAGCACGCTGGACGATGTGAAATCTGCCACCATTCAGATCGAAGCACAAGGAACTTTCCGGGATCCGGAAGTTGGTTTGCTGGTCAATGCGGCGGGGCGCGGTACCGGCTTCATCATTGATCCATCCGGGATCGCAGTGACAAATAACCACGTTGTGGCTGGCGCGGCGCTTCTGAAAGTCTGGGTGGGAGGCGAATCGACGCCTCGCAATGCACGGGTGTTGGGGCTTTCCGAATGTTCAGACCTGGCGGTCATTGATATTGACGGCGACGGTTATCCCTATCTTGATTGGTACACTGGAACGGTAAAAACTGGGTTGGAAGTATATGCCGCAGGTTTCCCGCTAGGCGAGCCTGAGTACAACCTTACCAAGGGCATCATTTCCAAGGAAAAGGCGGACGGTGAAACCAGTTGGGCTTCTGTGGACCATGTACTTGGCCACGATGCCACCATCAATCCCGGTAATTCGGGCGGTCCGTTGGTGGATGCGAACGGTGCCGTGATCGGTGTGAACTACAGCAGTCGCGCTTCAGCCAACCAGTACTTTGCCATCGGCGGAGATCTCGCCCAATCTTTGATCGAGAAAATGCGCGGTGGAACCGATGTTGATTCGATCGGCGTCAACGGCACCGCTGTTATCTCTGACGACGGTTCGCTCAGCGGCGTATGGGTTTCATCTGTTAAATCCGGCACCTCTGCAGACAAGGCAGGTTTGCAACCCGGCGACATCATCTACCAGTTGGAGGGACTCGTGCTGGCAACCGACGGCACCTTGAAGGATTATTGTGATGTGGTTCGCAGTCACAGCCCGTCTGACACGTTATCCATGTCCGTGATCCGTTTTGATAGCGGCGAATTGCTCGAAGGTCAGTTGAACGGGCGCGAACTGGAAGTCACCGGCTCGTTCGACGTGAGCGGCGGTACATCCAGTGGTGAAGCACCTACCTACTTCTTCGAGGAATTTTCGGATGACGCCGACTTGAGCAACTATTCCTATTTTGAATTCAGCGGCAGCGAAACCGGTTTTACCACCTACCTTGAGAATGACGCGTTCGTGTTCGACATTACCGGAACAAATCGTTATGTTTACATCACCTATGATCCCTACATTTACACGGATATCATCCTGGAGGCACAATCCACGAATCGCGGGAAGAACAACAATAACGTCAGTCTGATCTGCCGCTATGACGTGGATAGAGATACCTGGTACGAGTTCAATGTCGCCAACAATGGACTGTATTGGATCTACGCCTTCGACGGCTCTGATTACCAGCTTATCGCAAACGGCGGTTCGAATGCCATCAGGCAGGGCAAGGATACCAATATCTATACGGTCGGCTGTATCGGCGATACCCTCTCGTTGTATATCAACAATGTGGAGGCTCGCACAGTAACTGACACCAATTACAAATTGAGGGAGGGACAGGTGGGCTTCTCGGTATCGTCGTTTGATGTCACACCTATTCTTGTGGACATCGATTACTTCGCCGTGGTAGAACCGTAAACATATGCTCGATCCCGCCTGGCAGTATGGCAGGTAAAGTGGAGCAAGACTATAATCAATTGAAATAAAGAAGAAAACATCCTGCTGGGTTTTAGGTAACAACAAGTCTGGCAGGATGTTTTTATCCTTTTACCATGCCTGTCTCTGCCATTCTCCTCCTGTTCGTTTCTGCCTCCCTGCATGCCTTATGGAACCTCCTGCTGAAAAAATCCCAGGAAAAATACATCGCCATGGGCTGGCAGGTGATTCTCAGCGGGGTCTTTGCCTTTATTCTTTTAATGTTCATCGGGTTACCCCCGCGCTCAATGTGGATCTTTGCCATCATCAGCATGGCGCTTGAAGCGGTCTATTTCATCCTCCTTTCCAACGCCTATACTGATCACGATTTCTCTCTTGTGTATCCCATTGCCCGAGGGACAGCGCCTGCCTTCCTAATGCTATGGTCGATCCTTTTTTTGCATGAGGAACTTACAACAGGAGGCATGATCGGAATCGGGTTGATCGTCTGCGGGATGATCGTCATTGGCGCCACCAGCCTGTTGAATGCTCAAGGAAACCGCATCCAACTTAAGGGAATCCTGACCGCTCTTTCAGTGGCATTGATCATCTCTTCATACACCCTTGTGGACGGCAGAGCCGTCAAGAACGGACCGCCGTTATCCTACGGCTTGTCCATGTTCATGTTCGTACCAACGCTGACAACGATCTATAACGTCCGCAGATATGGGTGGAAGAAATTCGCCGAAGCATGGAACGGACCGCGCCTGCCGTTGATCTTCGCCGCCGCGCTTGGTGTGACCGCGTACTTGCTGGCTTTATATGCGTATACGATCGCACCTGTCAGTTACTCTGGCGCGATCCGCGAGATGAGCGTGGTCATTGGCGCGTTCCTGGGTTGGCAGTTTTTGGGCGAGAAGATGGGCCGTGTCCGTGTGATGGGGGCGATCATTATCTTCTTGGGGATTTTGACCATCGCCATTTTTGGGTGACACCTCTTTCAACATCACGGGTTGTAAATTCAAGGCTTGTAAGTGAAAGTCACTTGCAAAGTGACTGTTACCTTAATACCACTCTATAGGAGATATACATGCAAACCGACGACCGTATCCAACCCATTACCCGTATCGTTGCAGTGATCGTAGTTCCGTTCCTCTGGCTGGCTTTTCTTATCTTGTTCTTCACCCCCGATCTTTCAGGTGAACGATTCGCCTGGGTGATCAAACCGCATATGACCGCCATGTATCTGGGAGCGGGCTACCTCGGCGGCTCGTGGTTGTTCATCAATGCCCTCTTCGGCAAACGCTGGCACCGCATCGCAGGCGGATTTATCCCCATCACCACCTTCACGTGGTTCATGATGATCTCCACCTTCATGCACTGGGATCGCTTCTCGAATAATCTTGGTTTCTATCTTTGGTTGGTATTGTATGTGGTGACACCGTTCCTTGTCCCCGCGCTATGGAACTACAACCGTAAAACGGACTCTGGCGAATCCGAACCAAACGATATTTTGATTTCCCCAACTGTTCTGTTGATTCTCAAGCTTATCTCAATCGGTTCTTTGATATACGTTGTTATTGGGTTCATCAACCCTGAATTTGTCATCAACACCTGGGTATGGCCTCTGACTCCTCTCACCGCCCGCGTCATGTGCGGGTGGATCGCCTTGCTCGGTGTGGGCGCATATACAATGTCCACAGAGAAGCGCTGGAGCGGATGGAAGACTCCGCTGGAAAGCATCGCCATATGGCACATCCTGGTCTTTGTCGCCGCGTTCATGAACCCCTCCGATTTCAAAACAGGATTGGTCAATTGGTACACGCTTGCCATCGGTGTGATGCTGATCGGAATATTTATCTTTTACCCAATGATGGAAATGAGAAGACAAACAGCAAAGTAAATCCCCTTTTCCATGTCATGCTGAGCGTGGCGAAGAATCTCGTACTTAAGTTGCCAGATGGCAAAATGCGAGATTCTTCGTCGCTTTGCTCTCAGAATGACATTACAAGAATGACAACACCCACACGATCAACGGCGCGACTAACAACCCCGGCAGCATATTCACCACACGGATCTTTTTGATCTCCAGCAGACTGCTGATCGCAAGCCCCAGCAAAATCACGCCACCGGTCGCTGTCAACTCATTCATCATGGATGTGGTGACAATCGCATTCAACTGCGCTGCGAATAAACTGATGCCACCCTGAAAAACGAAAATTACAATCGTTGAGAACATGACACCCACCCCCAATGTAGATGCAAACGCCAACGATGCAAACCCATCCAATACAGATTTGACCGCCAGCAGGTTATAATCGCCTGTCAGACCATCCTGGATCGAACCGAGAATCGTCATCGGTCCTACGCAAAACAAAAGTGACGCGGTCAGGAATCCGCGCACAAATTTGTTCGAGCCATCGTCACCTGTCTTGGAAAAACGTTTTTCAAGATATTTCCCCAAATTTTGCAAACCATCTTCGATCTTCCACCATTCGCCGAGTAAAGTTCCGATCAATAAAGCGCCCAGCACGATCAACGGATTCTCCGTCTTCAAGAACATTTGCATTCCCATCGCGGCGGTAAAGAGACCCATCCCCGCAATGACAGTCTCTTTCAATTTTCCAGGGATGCGCGCACCGAAGATCAAGCCGATAATTCCGCCGATGAGGACGGTTGTGATGTTGAGAAATGTGCCTGTCATATTTAATCCTTGTAGGGGCACAGCGAGACGAATCCAAGGTTTTGTCCTTAACCGATTCGCTGTGCCCCTACGTTGTTATATTATTCCTTCGCCAACGATGTCTTATGCCCCGCGGCTCGATTCTCCAATAACTCCAGCACAAAACATAACGACGACAGACGATTCAAATATCTCTGCAAATCAGGGTTCGAGAGACCGTCCGTGTCGAACATTTCGACAACGCGGCGTTCGGCTCGGCGGATGATGGCGCGCGCCAGCGAGAGTGCCGCGCCAGCCAGCGAGTCGCCAGGCAGGATAAACTCCTTCGGCATCTCAACGACTTTCGATAACTCATCCGTTTGCTTTTCAAGCCACTTCACGCGCGATGCATCAATGCCGCGAAACTTCTCGGCATTCTCTGGCGTGGCGGCGACCTCCGCCATCAGTTTGTACAAGTCTCGTTGGGCTTCGAGCAGGATTCCGCCCGAGCGTGGATCCAGACATTGCGCTCGCGCCAGCCCGAGGGCGGCGGTCGATTCGTCCAATGTCCCCACGGCTTCGATGCGCGCGTCATACTTCATCACGCGTCCCTCGCCCAATACGTTCGTTGTTCCGTCGTCGCCTTTTGCAGTATAAAAGCTCATGTGGGCATTATAACCGCTGGAAACCGTTCATCACAAAGGCCTGCACTGAGCATCGAAAGTACACTATATAATTGCCTACCGAAAGGATTGAAATCATGGATGCATCCATCAAACGAGTGAACCGCTCCAAGGAAGATGCCCGGGCAAGTTACAACCGCCTCAGCCGCTGGTATGACATGATCGCGGGCAGTGCCGAGAAGAAATTCCGCAATTGGGGCCTGGAAAGGTTGTCTGCCCAGCCCGGCGAAAAGATTTTGGAGGTAGGTTTTGGGACGGGGCATTGCCTTGTGTCGCTTGCCCGGGCGGTCGGTCTGATGGGACGCGTGTTCGGTGTGGATATTTCGGATGGGATGCTTGCCATTGCGAATGTACGTCTGCAAAAAGAGGGATTGGAAGACCGCGTCAATCTTCACCTGGGCGATGCCGCCAAACTGGATTTTATCGAAGCGGGAAGTCTGGACGGCATTTTCATGAGTTTCACATTGGAACTCCTCGATAATCCCGAAATCCCGCTCGTGTTGCAGGAGTGTTATCGCATTCTGAAGCCCGGCGGCAGGCTGGTGGTTGTTTCCATGACCAAGACCGACCCGCCTGGCATCCCTGTGCGTCTCTATGAATGGTTCCATGACGTTGTGCCAAATTATGCGGACTGCCGCCCGATCTTTGCGCGGCAGGAGATGGAGCAAAACAGGTTTACGATCCAGGATGTGAGTGTTTCATCCATGTGGGGTTTGCCGGTGGAGATCGTTCTGGGGAAGAAAGATTGAAATTCTCCCTTGACGCATCCGCTCGTCACGCATAGAATATCACCCAATATGCTTAAGTCTGCTCGCTGGTTTGCGTACGTTTATTTTTACGGTTTCCGAGGCTCGGTTGCCGTTGGTGGCGCTTAAGTAGACAGAACGTCAATCTGTTCACGCAAAGAGCGAGACCACACGGTCTCGCTCTTTTTTTATCTCGTAGGGTCGACCCGCCAGGGTCCTGGCAAGTACTCGATCAAGCCTGACGGGTCGCCCTTACAACAATGAGGAGAAATATTTATGCCAACACGTGGAATTCGCGGCGCGACGACTGTCCCTGCCGACGACCCGGACCTCATCCTTGATGCCACGCGCGAACTACTGGAGGAGATCCTGTACGAAAACGACGGTATGAGACCCGAAGATATCGCCAGCGCGTTCTTCACAGTGACCGACGACCTCGTTTCGACCTTCCCCGCGCAGGCGGCGAGGCAAATGGGCTGGAGTCTGGTCCCAATGTTATGTGCGCGTGAGATTCCAGTGACAAACAGCCTCCCCCGAGTCATCCGCGTGTTGGTACACTGGAACACGGAAGTTCCACAAAATGAAATTATCCACGTCTACTTGCGCGACGCGGTCAAGTTGAGACCTGACCTGATTGCGGCGCAGTAAATAGCCTCGGTGGTCTTGATATACCCCTGCCACACTTCGCCTTCGCTCAGTGTCCACTCAGTGCGACAGGGCTACTCGACCACCCAAATCAGAGGAGAAATTATGTTGATCATCATGAAACCCAACTCCACACCGCAACAGATCGAAGCAGTTGTCAACACTGTCAAAAAGCATGGACTGACTCCACACATCACACTCGGGGTTGAGACAACCATCATCGCGGCTGTCGGTGAGTTACTGACCTCGTCGCTGGACCCGTTCGAAGTCCTGGACGGAGTCGAGAGCGTAAAGCGCATCTCGCAACCTTACAAACTTGGCTCGCGTCAGGTGCATCCTGAAAATTCCGTCTTCCCCATTGACGGCTTTCAAGTGGGCGGCAATGACATCGTTGTGATCGCAGGACCCTGTTCGGTGGAATCGAGAAGCCAAATCCTTGAAACAGCCCAGGCTGTGAGGGAAGCGGGGGCGAATGCCCTGCGCGGCGGTGTCTTTAAGCCGCGCACATCGCCTTATTCCTTCCAAGGGCTTGGCGAAGAGGGACTCGAATATCTTGCCGAAGCACGCGACCAGACAGGCATGCCCATCGTGGTCGAGGTCATGTCGCAGACCCAACTCGATATCATGCTCAAATATGTGGACGTGCTTCAGGTGGGCGCACGCAATATGCAGAACTTCAATCTCCTGCGAGCCATCGGCGAGACACGCAAAAGTGTTTTGCTCAAGCGCGGACTTTCAGCCACGATCGAAGAATTGCTCATGTCCGCAGAATACCTGCTTGCGGGTGGCAACAAGCAGGTCATGTTGTGCGAGCGCGGCATCCGAACGTTCGAAACCGCCACGCGCAACACCACCGATATCAACGCCATTCCTGTCCTCAAAAATCTCACACATCTGCCCGTCATCCTCGACCCGTCGCACTCAACTGGTCATGCCAGTTACGTTGCTGCTATCGCGCGTGCAGGCATTGCCGCGGGTGCCGATGGCATCATCGTTGAGGTGCATCCCGATCCCACAAATGCAGTCTCCGACGGCAAGCAATCGCTCAAGCCTGAAAAATTTGCCGAGATGGTCAAGCAGGTCAAAGCCATTGCAGAGATCATGGGACGCCGCGTGGCGCCAATTGATAAACCCATTGCCGTTGGATGGTAAACATGGAGGACGGCTTTTCGCTGAAAGAATCAACGGTTGGGATCATTGGATTGGGCCTCATGGGTGGCTCGCTCGCCATGAGCCTCAAAGGGAAGTGCGCGTGCCTGATCGGATTCGACACGCATCACCCCACACTTGAACTTGCTCTTTCCAAAAGAATTATTGACCACGCCCGCCCTCCCCCCCAGCCCCTCTCCCAAAGGGAGAGGGGAGTCGATCTCCTCGTCCTCGCCACCCCTGTTCCATCTATCATCAACATCATCAGCGAACTGCCATCCTTAATCTCCCACTCCTGTATCGTCATGGACATCGGCTCCACAAAACGAGAGATCACCCACGCCATGTCCATGCTCCCCGAAAATTTCGATCCCATTGGCGGACATCCCATCTGCGGCAAGGAAACACTTGGTCTCGAAAACGCTGACGCTAATTTATGCAAAGATGCTCCTTTTATCATTACCCCCCTAGAACGTACATCACGTCGTGCAACATCCGCCGCCGAACAGATCATCTCTGCCATCGGCGCACACCTCATCGAAATGACCGCCAAAGAACATGACCGAGTCCTTGCAACTACAAGCCATCTGCCGTTCCTGATCTCGTCCGCGCTCGTTCATTCCACGCCGCAGGAGTTTGCGCCTCTACTCGGTCCAGGTTTCCAATCTACTTCACGCCTCGCGGGAACTCCCTCCCATATGATGATGGGCATTCTAAATTCCAATAGAGAGAATGTTTTGAATGCGTTGGTTAATTTTCGCAATGTACTTGATGAGATCGAATCGTTACTACAAGATGAAAACTATTCTGCACTCGAAAAAAATCTCAACCGATCCAGAGACTCTTATCTTGCTTTGACTACCGACCGCAAACCGATTACTGCCCACTGATTACTTTTCTCGCTCATGCAAACTTCCTCACTCAAAATCACGCCTATCAACCATCCACTTGATGCCACCATTCGCGTCCCTGGCTCCAAGTCGCTGACTAATCGCGCCCTCCTCATCTCCGCCCTCGCCAACGGGACCACAATCATCTCCAACGCTCTCTTCTCCGACGATTCAAAATACTTCGCCAACGCACTCCAAACGCTTGGTTTTGATGTGCGACTTAATGAACAGAATCTTGAAATGACCGTCACAGGTCTGGGAGGAAAAATCCCTGCAACCAAAGCAGAACTCTTCATCGGTAACGCAGGCACCGCCGCAAGATTCATCTCTGCTTTCCTCACACTCGGAGATGGCGAATACATTCTCGATGGCGAACCCCGTATGCGAGAACGCCCGATAGGGGATTTGATGGACGCACTCAATCAACTGGGCGTGGAGATGGAAGCTAGGAATAACTGTCCGCCTGTAAAGATTTTTGCAAATGGACTGCATGGTGGCAAAACAAAAATCGCTGGAAACATTTCATCTCAATTCCTCTCAGCACTATTGATGGTCGCTCCGTATGCCCAATCTCCCATCGAGATCGAACTTACAACCGAACTCAACTCCAAACCTTATGTAGACTTGACCATCTCCATTATGAAAGAATTCGGTGTTGAGATCGAACGTCAAGGCTATGAACGTTTCATTATTCACCCCACTCATTACTTTCCACGCTCTACTTACCAAATTGAATCAGACGCATCCGCTGCATCCTACTTTTTCGCCGCCCCCGCCATCTGTGGTGGAACTGTCAAAGTGGAAAACATCTTACGCAAATCTGTCCAAGGTGATATTGCTTTTCTCGATGTGCTTGCGCAAATGGGATGCGGAGTCGTGGAAAGTGATAACCATGTCGACGTAATAAGCATATCTAAATTACATGGCATCAACGTGGACATGCGCGACATCCCCGACACTGCCCAAACTCTCGCAGCCATCGCCCCTTTTGCTGATTCGTCAACACGGATCCGCGGTATCGCATCTGCTCGCGTCAAAGAGACAGACCGCGTCTCTGCAACCTGCACCGAACTCAAACGCCTCGGCGTTCAAGTGGACGAACACGAAGACGGTATGACCGTATATCCGTGCGATAGTTTCCAACCTGCAAATATCCGAACCTACAACGACCACCGCATGGCAATGGCATTCTCCCTCATCGGTCTGCGTTTCGATGGAGTAACGATAGAAAACCCATCGTGCGTTTCGAAAACTTTTCCAAACTTCTTTGATGTGCTGGAGAAGTTGCGATGATCCGACTTGGTCTCATTGGCTATCCTGTAAACCACAGTTTATCTCCAAAGATCCAAAATGCTGCGCTCAAAGCTAGTGGCTTGGCAGGTGACTACTCATTGTTTCCGATTGCTCCTGACGATAAACAAGGATTGAAAAAACTGCTAGATCGTGTTCGCTCTGGTGAGATTCGCGGATTGAATGTCACCATCCCACACAAACAAAATATTATCGAATTCCTTGATGAATTGACGCCCACAGCAAAAGCGATCGGCGCTATCAACGCGATATATTTGCGAGACGATAAACTAATTGGCGATAATACTGACGCGCCTGGTTTTTTGACCGACCTGAATAAATTCCTTGGTGGTCAAAAACTTGGAAGCGGGAATCATAAATCTGCAGTGATACTGGGTGCGGGGGGCGGCGCGAGGGCGGTAGTCTATGCATTGCTGAACGAGGGATGGAATGTCACTGTTGCCGCCCGCCGTATTGAACAGGCGCAACAACTTGCCAACTCGTTTGCCAATTACCAATTACAAATTACATCCTTTGACCTTCAATCTTTGATCCTTCGACAGGCTCAGGGCAACGCCTGTTACTTAGTTGTCAATACCACACCCCTTGGCACGACCCCCAACATCGATGTGTCACCCCTGTCTGAGAATTTGTCATTACCTCAACATGTTGTGATCTATGACTTAGTCTACAATCCTAGAGAAACTAAACTTATAAAAGATGCAATTGCAAAAGGATTGAAAGCAACAACTGGACTTGGCATGCTCATCGAACAAGCCGCCCTCGCCTTTGAACTATGGACAAATCATAATCCTCCGCGTGATGTTTTATGGAACGCGGTTGACCACTGATTAGTGATCACTGTGTACTGCCTACTCACTACCACCAACTGATACTTGGAGCCTCACATGCCCTTACGCTTCCTCACCGCAGGCGAATCACACGGACCCTCCCTCACCGCCATCCTCGATGGTATGCCCGCTGGGCTTCCTCTTAACGCATCTGTCATTGACCTTGAACTTGCCCGCCGTCAAAAGGGATACGGCTCAGGCGGGCGCATGAAGATCGAAACCGATGCCGTGCAGATCACAGGCGGGGTCATGGCAGGTGAAACGACAGGCGCGCCAATTTCTCTTATCGTACAAAACAATAACCACGTCAAATGGAAAGGCAAAGCCGTAGAGCCGATGACCACCCCTCGCCCAGGGCATGCGGATCTGACGGGCGCAGTGAAATACGGTTATAAAGATTTGCGTCCATCGCTTGAACGCGCCTCCGCTCGCGAGACAACCATGCGTGTCGCGGCGGGCGCCATATGCAAACACTTTCTGAATCAATTCGGTATCACCGTTGGTGGGTATGTCGCGTCCATTGGCAAAGTGCAGGCAATCTTTGGCGACGTGCCTTACGAGGAACGTTTCCAGCGCGCAGAAGAGTCCGATGTCCGCTGCCCAGACCCAAAGTCCGCGCAGAAGATGTGTGATGAAATTGAGAAGACCATTCATGGCAAGAATACCCTCGGGGGTATCCTTGAGATCGTCGCCCTAAATCTTCCAGTTGGTCTTGGTAGTTTCATGCAATGGGACAAACGTCTAGAAGCAAAACTTGCTATGGCGGTTATGTCCGTGCAAGCCATCAAAGGTGTCGAGGTCGGCGAAGCTTTCGAAAATGCAAAACGAATCGGAACGCTCGCGCAGGATCCAATCAACCTGCAACATTCCAACCTTCAACGTTCAACCAATAGGGCAGGCGGCACCGAAGGCGGAGTCTCCAACGGACAACCCATCGTCATCCGCGCTGCGATGAAACCGATATCTACCACGCTTCTCCCTCAGCCGACGGTTGATCTGGCGTCAGGGACAGAATCTCCCACCAAATATGAACGCTCCGACTTCTGCCCCGTGCCGCGTGCTGTTCCCATCTTGGAAGCGATGGTCGCGTTTGTCTTGGCAGATGCCCTGCTTGAGAAACTCGGAGGTGATTCAATGAACGAAATGAAACCGCGCTTCGAATCATTACGCAAAGCCACACTTGACGATCTGTCGGTGGACAACACCCCACATGTCTTCTGGGAATAACCTTCAACCTGCAACTTTCAAACCATGAACATTTTCCTCTACGGTCCCCCCGGGACAGGCAAATCCACCATCGGCAAACTGCTTGCGGATAAGCTCAAACTCCCGTTCATTGACCTCGATGAAGTCATCGAGTCGAATGCGGGCATGTCCATTCCACAGATCATGAATGACCAGGGTGAAAAAGCTTTCCGTAATTTGGAATCAACAGATCTCAAAGATTCCGTAGGTCACGTTGGAAACGTGACGAACATGCAAAGCAAGGTCATCGCCCTCGGCGGTGGTACCCTATTGCGTGACGAAAGCCGAACGCTTGCTGAAACCAACGGCAATGTCATCCTTCTCACTGCAAGCATCGACACTTTGATCGCTCGCCTTGAATCTGATTCCAACAAACGCCCGTTACTGGCAGGTGATCTACGTGAGAGACTTTCCTCTCTGCTCGAAAAGCGCGGTGAACATTATGTTTCTTTTGAACATCGAATAAATGTTGATGGAAAAAGCCCCGAACAGATCGTCCAGCAATTGCAAGTTGAACTGGGACTTCATCACCTCTCCGCGATGGGTGAGTATGACGTGATCGTGGGCCAGGTTTTCAACCTGAAAAACTATCCCTTGCGGAATCCGATCATCGTAACCGATGAGAATGTGGCGAAATATCATCTTGAAAAAATAAAACAAGCCATCGGGTGCGATATCCCCTCCATCATCTTCCCTGCAGGTGAAGAACATAAAAATCTCGAAACCATTTCCCATTTATGGAAATCATTTCTCGAAAACGGACTTGACCGCAAAAGCACAGTCATTGCCTTGGGCGGCGGCGTGATCAGCGACATGAATGGCTTTGCTGCGTCCACGTATATGCGTGGGATTGATTGGATAGTCATCCCGACGACACTGCTCGCGATGGTGGATGCATCCATTGGAGGCAAGACAGGAATTGACCTGCCGCAAGGGAAAAACCTCGTCGGCTCTTATCATCCTCCGAAGCTGGTTCTTGCAGATCCAAGCCTTTTGCTCACCCTGACAGAACGCGAATTGGTCTCTGGCATGGCGGAAGTGGTCAAACATAGCATAATCTCTGACCCAGAATTGCTCGAGTTGTGCTCTCGTGGCATGGGTTGGGTAAAACAGAATCTCGAAGAGATCGTTAAGCGCGCGATGACGGTAAAGATAAGGGTCATCGAAGAAGACCCATACGAAAAGGGAATCCGTGCCGCGCTGAATCTCGGTCACACAGTGGGACATGCAGTTGAATTGGTAAGCAAGTTCGAATTACGACACGGGGAGGCTATTGCGATTGGTATGGTGTCCGAGGCGAGATATGCCGAAAAGATCGGAGTTGCGAATAAGGGCTTGGCAGATTCAATTAACAGGGTGTTATCTAAACTGGGATTGCCCACCCAAATCCCCGATGGATTGCCGCGTGACGAGATCATCCGCGCAATGAGGATGGATAAGAAGAAGAATGCAAAGGTGATCCGCTTTGCGTTGCCTGTGGAGATCGGCAAAGTGGAGTTGGTGGATGTTGAGGATTTAGAATCTGTCATTGTGAGGAGTGATGGAACATAGAGGAAAAATGAAAATACTTGTATTACACGGACCCAACCTGAACCTGCTGGGTACGCGCGAGCCTGAAGTCTATGGTTTGAAGACTCTCGATGATATCAACAACAAATTGATCGAGTTGGGCAAAGAGTTGGATACAGTTGTCAAGTGCCTGCAATCGAACCATGAAGGGGCCTTGATCGACGCTTTGCACGATGCACGCACCTGGGCAGATGGTGTGGTATTCAACCCCGGCGGGTACACTCATACTTCCGTTGCACTGCGTGACGCGATCAGCGCGATACAGACACCTGTGGTCGAGGTACATCTCTCGAATGTGTACGCCCGTGAGGAGTTCCGGCATACTTCCATGATCTCGGCGGTTTGCGCGGGAAAAATTGCGGGTTTTGGGTGGAGGTCGTATTTGCTTGGGTTGAGGGCGCTGGTGGAGACGCTCGGATAAAGGAGCCGTCAGGGGGAATGAGGCTGTTCGGACGGAAGCAGGCTGGGGAAAGGAATGAGACGTGCTCCTGCTAGTAAGCATTTGGGAGACTGGCACGTCCGCATGTATAATCAGTCAATCCAAAGCGATGAGAGAGTCTTTAGTTGCAAGATTGGGTTCGTGGCGCGAACGCGTTCGTGGGGCATTTCCGTTCGCGTCTGGCGTGCTGGCGGTTTTGTTCGCTTTGGTTTTCTATAGTTTCCTTTTCCCTGCAAATGAGCTGACGGAACGTGATGTGAACGAGGCAATCGTGAGCGCGATGGCATCTGCCACCCCGCGCCCGCCGGATGCTGTCCGGGTGTATCAGATCATCCAGCCTTCGATCGTGTATATCGAGGCAGGTTTTGTGGATAAAGAGGGGAAACACAGCGGCGGGTTGGGCACAGGCGTGATCATTAGCGACACCGTCGATATTGTGACCAGCCTGCATGTGGTGGAGGGATCGAGAGACATCCGTGTCACGTTTGCCGATGGTACGGAATCAGAGGCGTTCATCCTTGCCGAGACCCCGGAGATGGATATTGCCATTTTGCGGGCGTTCAATTCGCCGCAGTTGTTCATCCCCGCAACATTGGGAAACCCGGGGTCAATGCGCGTGGGCGATGATGTGTTCGTGGTCGGGAACCCGTATGGCTTGTACAGTTCGATGAGCGCAGGTGTGATCTCGGGGTTTGGCCGTTCATTCCATCCTACAGGCACAGACCTGACACTTGAAGGCTTGATCCAGTTCGATGCGGCTGCAAACCCCGGTAATTCAGGCGGTCCGTTATTGGACCGGAACGGGCGCGTGATCGGGATCGTAACCGGGGTGGTCAGCCCGAGTGAAGTCAATTTCTTTGTTGGCATCGGGTTTGCGGTGCCGATCACAAACGCGACGGCTGGAGGAGGCGGAAGTCCGCCTTATTAAATTATTACCCTCACCCTGACCCTCTCCCAAAAGGAGAAGGGTCTTTCGAAGGAGACTACACATGACTCAAAGCAGAAGTTCTGAAAATCGGACTCCGATGGAACAGGTCCTATATGAAGTGAAGAAGGTCATCGTCGGGCAGGACCATATGCTCGAGCGGATGATTGTCGCATTGCTGGCACGCGGGCATATTTTAGTGGAAGGTGTGCCGGGACTCGCCAAGACGATGGCGATCAAGACACTGGCTGAGTCTGTGGGAGGGGAATTCAAACGCATCCAATTCACGCCGGATCTTGTCCCTGCCGACCTGGTCGGGACGCGCATCTATAACCAAAAGACCGGCAAGTTCGAGACTTCGCTGGGACCTGTATTCACGAATCTATTGCTGGCGGATGAGATCAACCGCGCGCCTGCCAAGGTGCAAAGCGCGTTGTTGGAAGTGATGCAGGAGCGACAGGTGACGATCGGGCGCGAATCGTTCAAGGTGCCGAACCCCTTCCTTGTGCTGGCAACGCAGAATCCCATCGAGACGGAAGGCACGTACGCACTGCCTGAAGCACAGGTGGATCGTTTCATGCTAAAGGTGTTGATCGATTATCCGTCCTCCACGGAGGAGTTTGTGATCGTGGAGCGAATGACCGGCGCGTTACAGGCTGTGCAAAAGATATTAACCATTGAACAATTGCTTAAACTGCAAAAGGAAGCGGACAAGGTGTATGCTGACCCGGCGCTTATGGAATTTGCCGTCCGTATGGTGACCGCTACGCGCAACCCGAAGGAGGTTGGCTTACAGGAACTGGAACGCTACATCATGTTCGGCGCCAGCCCGCGGGCTTCAATCAATCTGATATTGACCGGGCGTGCACTCGCCTTCGTGCGCGGAAGGAACTATGCCCTCCCGCAGGATGTGTTGGATATGGCGCTCGATGTGATGCGTCATCGTATTGTGCTGACCTACGAAGCGCTTTCGGACAATGTAACGGGGGACGACATCCTGAACCGCATCCTGGACCGTATCCCGATCCCGGTGGTGCCTTTGCATGAACATGTCAACATCCGCGACAACGCCTGAACAAATCCTGCTCCGGCTGGATTGGAACGTCATCCGCAAGTTGGATGGCTTATTGCAGGGCGATTATCGTTCGTTGTTCTACGGCTTCGGCGTGGACTTTGCCGACCTGCGCGAGTATCAGCCTGAAGACGACATCCGTTATATTGACTGGAACGTCACTGCGCGGATGAATACGCCGTATGTGCGTCAGTATCTGGAAGACCGCGAGATCACGGCATGGTTTTTATTGGATATGAGTCCGTCTGTGGATTTTGGGACTGTTCAAAACGAAAAGCGGACGATGCTCGTGGATTTTGTGTCGGTGCTGGCGCGCTTGATGACGCGTCATGGGAACCGCGTTGGGGCGATGATGTTCGGGGGCAGGATCCAGCACACGGTCCCTGCGCGAGGCGGGAAGGTGCAGGTGCTGCGTCTCATCAACGATATGCTCAAACAGCCGCGCCTAGCGCGCGTCCCGCGCACGAATCTCAAACCCTTTTTTGAAGGCGCGTTGCATACGATCAAGAGGCGTTCGCTGGTCTTTGTCATCTCTGACTTCATAAGTGAGCCGGGCTGGGAACACCCGCTGAATATGCTGGGGCAGAAACATGAAGTGGTCGCGATCCGATTGACGGATCCGCGCGAAATGGAACTGCCCGATGTGGGCATGGTGGTGATGGAGGATGCGGAGACGGGCGAGCAGTTGTTCGTGGATACGCACGATGTGAAATTTCGTAAACGTTTTTTTGATGCCGCGCAGAAACGTGAAGATACTTTGGCCTTGGCATTCAAGCGCGCGGGCGTGGACATGTTGTCGCTTTCGACGGAGGATGATCTGATCAAGGCAATCCTGCGTTTTGCGAAGCGGCGCCAGCAGAAGAAAGTTTAGATCCATGTCTTTCATTTGGTCATCCATGCTTGGATTGTTATTGCTGACGCCGTTGCTGGTGTTAATCTATATTTTCATGAGACAACAGCGCGAAAAAAATGTGGATCGGTCTGGGTTTGCACAGAGCGTATCGCGGGTGACAGGTCCTTCGTCTGCGTCTGGAAGACGTCACGTCCCCGTATTGGTTTTTCTTTTAGGGATCACGATCCTGCTCTTTTCGCTGGCGCGTCCACAGGCAACGGTCAGCCTACCGAAGTACGAAGGGACGGTGATTCTGGTCTTCGATGTGTCCGGCAGTATGGCGGCAGATGATATCGAGCCGACGCGTATGGAAGCGGCAAAGTCGGTCGCGTATGATTTTGTGGAGGGACAGCCCGCGGATGTCCGCATCGGTGTGGTTGCCTTCAGCGACGGCGGCTTGAGCGTGCAAACGCCGGGCGTCAACCGCGAAAGTACATTGACCACGATCGAAAGGTTAGTTCCGCGACGAGGCACATCCCTAGGCAACGGGGTATTGGTGGCGTTAAATACCATTGCCGTGGATGCGGGGGATCCGCCGATCATCAACACGAGCAATCTTTCGACCGCTGACGATGCCCCGGCTGCGCCGCAGGGATGGTATCCCTCTGCGGTCATCGTTTTGTTCAGCGACGGCGAGAACAACGATCCGCCTGATCCGTTCACAGTCACCGATCTGGCTATTGACCTCGGCGTGCGCATCTACACGGTCGGCGTGGGAAGCGCCGAAGGCACGACGATCAGCGTGGAGGGGATGAACATCCACACACAATTGAACGGACTGATGTTGAGTGAGATCGCAAATATCTCAGGCGGGCAATATTATTTTGCCGGTGATGAAGCTGGGTTAAGAAAAATCTATGACGACCTCGAACCGACCCTGTCCATCAAGCCGGAAGAATTGGAATTGACTTCATTGCTGGCGGGTCTCAGCATCCTGGTCTTTTTGTCTGGAGGCGTATTGTCGCTTCGGTGGTTTGGACGTGTGTTATGAATAATCCCATTCGTAGGAATGGCATACAGGCGTTTTTGGCCGCAGATGGCAGACCGCTGTCTTTCGCGGTAAGAATAGCATGGATTAGAAAATGAGATTCATCTGGTCTCCTTTACTGGTTTTATTGTCCATTGTCCCGTTTGCCATCGTTGTATACATCATCCTTTTGCGAAGACGCAGACGGTTCGTAGTCCGCTATTCGAGTCTGTCGTTGGTGCATGAAGCCGCTTCGCATCAGACCTGGTGGAGGCGTCACCTCCCGTTTGTGCTCTTCCTGCTTGCGATCACCTCCCTCGCACTGGCGTTGGCGCGTCCTGTTGCAACCGTCACCGTCCCATCGAACAAAGCCACTGTCATCCTCGCCATGGATGTCTCGCGCAGTATGTGCGCCACCGATATTCCCCCCAACCGTCTCGAAGCCGCAAAAGATGCCGCGCAGATCTTCGTCCAGAATCACAAATCGGGAAGGCAGATCGGCATCGTGGCTTTCGCCGGATTTGCCGAACTGATCCAGCCCCCCACCACAGATATTCGAATGCTCGATGACGCTGTTGAAAACCTGACCACCGCGCGCAGGACGGCAATTGGAAGCGCCATCCTCCGTTCGATTGATGCGATAGCGGAAGTGGATGACCGCGTCGCGCCAAGCGACAACGTCTCCGCCTCACCCGGGGCATCGGAACTGCCACCGTCCGAGGTGGGATCCTCCCCCCATATCATCGTCCTCCTAACAGACGGCGCAAGCAATGCGGGACCCTATCCGCTCAGCGCCGCAATACAAGCCGCCTCACGCGGGATTCGGGTGTACACCATTGGGTATGGGACGGTCAACAATAGGTCGCCTATGGATTGTGGCGACGATTTCAACCAAGATCAATTCTTTTTTGGCGGTGGCGGTTTCCAATTCGAACCGCAGACCGGCTCCCGAGATTTTCGCCTGCAATTGGACGAAACCACGCTCAAACAGGTTGCAGATATGACCGGCGGTTCGTACTACTTCGCCTCCAGCGCCAACGAACTGGAGGACGTCTTCCAGAACCTTCCATCCTTTGTGGTTGCCACGCGAGAAACCATCGAGGTCAGTGTGTTCTTCACCGCCTTTGCCGCAGTCATGATCCTCCTTGCAATGTTCCTGTCCTTCCGCTGGCATCCGTTGGGATGATGTGAGGGAGCCGCGCGCTAAGCGGAGGCGACCTAAGAGTCTCTGATGATCTTGGTATCGATGCTTCGCTTCGCTCAGTACGATATAACCTTTGTCTTGTGTTTCAGGTGCGCTCATCGTGCTGAGATTGAAACGGGGAATAATAACTGAAGACATATCGTCCATGTATGCAATAACTCTTGTTGGAGGAAAAATGATGGAACCAAAAGTAACCATATATGGCGCGTATTGGTGCCCCGACTGCCGCCGTTCGAAGAAATTCCTGGGCGAGCAATATGTCACATATCGCTGGGTGGACATCGAACAGGATAAGGAGGGTGAAGAATATGTTTTGCAAAAGAACAACGGCAAGCGCATCATCCCAACCATTGTGTTCGAAGACGATTCGTTCCTGGTTGAGCCTTCGAATGCTGAACTCGCGAAAAAACTTGGACTCGAAACCGAAGCGAAACAGATCTATTATGACTTGATCATCATCGGCGGCGGACCAGCCGGGCTGACGGCGTCCATCTATGCATCCCGCGAGGGAATCGATACGCTTCTCGTCGAACGCTCAGGTTTGGGCGGGCAGGCTGGCATCACGGTCGGGCTCGACAATTTCCCCGGCTTCCCTGAAGGCATCTCCGGGCAGGAATTCTCAGAACGCGTCACACAACAGGCGCGTCGCTTTGGCGTGGAAATACTCCAGGCGGTGGATGTGGAACGCCTCGAAATGGAAAATGGTTATCACGAGGTTTACACCTCCGATGGCAAGCATTATCATTCGCGCGCGTTGTTGGTCGCCACCGGCGCAGCCTACCGCAGATTGGATGTGCCCGGCGAGGACGATTTCATCGGTGCTGGCATTCATTTCTGCGCAACATGTGACGGTCCGTTCTATAAAGATTCGAAACAGATCGTGGTTGTTGGCGGCGGCAACTCTGCTGTGGAGGAGGGCTTGCATCTCACCAACTTCACCGAAAAAGTGACGCTTCTTGTGCGCGGCGATAAACTGACCGCCAGCAAGATCGCAGTTGAAAAAGTAAATGAACCGGACTCAGGTGTTGAAGTGAAATTCAACACTATCGTGGAAGCATTCAAAGGCAAGGGTTCAAAACTGAATTCAGTAAAGATCAAGAACACGGAAACAGGCGAGAGCGAAGAGTTGAATCCCGCTGCGGCATTTGTGTTCATCGGTCAATTGCCGAACACAAATTTATTGAAAGGGTATGCTGAACTCGATGGATACGGATATGCTTTGACCGGGCATGATGTTAAACATAAACTAACAGACAGACCAGAACCCCTTCCATTTGAAACCAGCGTGCCAGGCATCTTTGTCGCAGGTGACGCAAGGCATAACAGCACCAAGCAGGTTGCTTCAGCAGTGGGCGAAGGCGCGGCGGCGTCCATTTCAATTCGGGAATTCATGAGAAGAAGCGAATAAATTTGGAGTATATGAGCGAACAAACCAAACAATTTTGGGCAGGAGTCCGCGCCGAACTCCCGCTTCTGGTCGGTGTATTCCCATTCGGTATGATCTACGGCGCGCTGGCATTGAATGCCGGGCTTTCAAAATCTGCGTCGCAGATGATGTCGTCCATTGTGTTCGCGGGATCATCGCAGTTCGTCACGACACAACTTGTACATGATGCCGCGCCGGGATTTGTGATCGTTCTGACGATCGCGGTCGTCAACCTGCGGCACATGCTGTATTCCGCTTCACTCGCCCCGTATCTTGCCTCTGTTTCGATGCGTTGGAAAACACTGCTGGCTTATCTCCTCACGGATGAAGCGTATGCTCCAACGATCATCAAATATGAGCGTGAAGGGATTCAACCCTTTAGTCACTGGTTCCTGTTCGGCGCGGGCTTGGCGCTTTGGTCCACATGGCAGGTCAGCACGGCGTTGGGAATCTTCCTTGGCACTGCCATCCCTGAATCATGGTCACTGGATTTTGCCCTGCCGTTGACCTTCATTGCGATGGTCGTGCCGGTCTTGAAGGGACGTCCATATATTGCCGCGGCATTGTCAGCAGGTGTGACCGCGGTGGTTGCATATCCCTTGCCGTATAAACTTGGGGTGATCCTTGCGGCATTGGTGGGTATTGCAGTCGGGACATATTTGGAGGGGAGAGAATCCCAAAGGGGGACGAGATGAACATCTGGCTCGTGATGCTCTTCGGCGGGTTGATCACGTTCGGGATGAGATTCTCCCTCATTTATTTGCTCACAGAGGGCAGGTTCCAGGTCCCGAAAACGATGCGGCGGGCGTTGCATTACGTCCCGCCTGCGGTCTTGTCTGCGATCATCTTCCCTGAGTTATTCTTACATGAGGGCGTTTTAAATATTTCACTTGATAATGTCCGTTTGCTGGCGGGATTAGTCACCACCCTGGTCGCCTGGTATAGCAAAAACACACTGACCACGATCATCGCGGGGATGACCGCGTTATTCCTGTTGCAATATATCTTTTGAGGCTTTAGAGGAAAATGGTGTGAACCTGGTCGCTCTCATCCTGACGGGAGTGCCCGATCGCTTCCCTTGCCTTTTCGATGAGCATTTCGATCTCCATCGCCACCGTTATACGCATGGAGGAAACTACCCCCGCGATGGGTTTAATACTAACGGCTGTGCCGTCCAGCAGGGAAATGTCTGTGTTCATGATCCCCTTGAGAATACGCAAGGCTATCTTCTCCGCATCCTGACCAATGACGCCCGGGAGAGGGATAAGAAAAATATTCTCCCCAAATCGTCCCACGCCATCATACGGGCGGCTCTTCTCACGGATTGCCTGGGCAATCAATACAAGCACATCACTGGTGATCTCTTCACCATGTTTTTCTGAAATTCCCTTGAAATTGTCGATTTCGAGGGCGATCAGGCTTAGGGGAGCCTGCCCGCGGCGAGCGCGTTCAAGTTCCCCGCGGGATAGTGTAAGGAATGCCGTTTCGTTCAGGGTTTTCGTCAGCGGGTCGAACATGGCTGTCTTTTCCAGAGCGCCCCTGGCGTTGATGAGGTTATCCCCCAGCCCAAGTATGCGTTGACCAATATGCACACGCGATTTCAACTCTAACGGCACAATAGGTTTATGCAGGTAATCATCCGCACCGCCGCGCGGTGTGGTGACATCGGTATCCTGAACTTTTGTGGCGATCAATAAAATGTAGATGTAATGGGGCGGCTGTGCATCCCGCAGTCGTTTTATGAACTGCTTTTCCTCGATGTCTGTTGTGTTGCGGTCAACGATCACAAAACGGACTTCACCTTCCTGAAGGATCTGCATGGCATTTTCGCTGTTATCCGCCATTACGACCTCGTGTCCATTGTGCTGTAATACCTGTTGAATGACCGACCGTTCCATGACGTCATTGTTGAGGACGAGTATCTTCATACGCACATCTCCGTTCTCAATTATATCCCACGCCGCTTATTTTACATCTCTGTTGACAAACATATCCTCCCATAGTAACATTTGCGGCGCTTTGACCACGCCGAGGTAGCTCAGTGGTAGAGCAGGGGACTCATAAGCCCTTGGTCGGGAGTCCGAATCTCCCCCTCGGCACAACAGACCACCATTTGGTGGTCTTCTTATTTGGTGTGATTTCATCACAGGGATGGCATTGCAAATCTCCATACTGTACTTACAATCATCCCCATTTCAAAATGGATATGCCTGCCAAGATGCGCAAAATGGCGAATAAGATGAGTGCGCTGAAAAGTCCGATACCGGTTGCTATGGCAGAACCACCGAGTGAACCTGCGAGAATCCCAATATTCAGGATGATGGTATACCATGCAAGATGTGACGGACGGTCATCAGGCGGGATGCGTTCGAGCATGTAATTGGCGTAGGCACCGTTGGTCCATGCCCAGGTAAAGCCGCCGATCAGGGCAATGGCATAGAACTGCCATACTTCATGCGTGAACGCCAACAGGAGCGGATAGAGTGACATGCCGATCACACCGATCCCCGTCACTTTTTTGTGACCGAGGCGATGGACGATGTTTCGCAGTCGCATGGAGCCGATCAACATGGTCAGGTAGTAGAGCGCCTGACCGATTCCAATGTGATTGTCGTTGAGTTCGAGGACGCGCACGTTATAGAGCGGATAGATCGGGGTTGTAAGGTTATGAGCCAAATGGAATGCCAGTAACGCAAGAAGAACCCTTTTGAACGAAGAGGATAAGATGTCGAGGCGTAGGATGGAGGAAATGCCGCGAGGAGATACTGTCTGTTTCGCAGGAGCAGGGGCGGTTTGAGGCGTGGGGACTTTGTCCTGCACGGGTCTTACAAAATAAAGATGATAACTGCTCATCAACGCGCCGAATGCCCCAATCCCAAATACGATCTGATACCCGATGGGGAAGGGAATCTTGTCGAGGATATAGCCGCTGATCAGGGAAGACAGGATGAAAGTGACGGCAAGCATGATGTTGCGCGTACCTGCAACGTGTGCGCGGAATCTGTCGGGGACGGCTTCGGCGAAGAGCGCGTTGAAGCCCACACCGAGCGGCGTGAGAGGAATCGCCATGAAGAAAGTGATGAGGATGATGGCGATAACTTGAGCATTGTCATCGAAAAGCCAGGGCAGGAAGATAAAAAAGATGAAACCGATGCGGTAGAAAACGGATGTCCAGAAGATGGCGCGGTTGGTATTGCGTTTGGAGAGCCAGCGGCCTGCGGGTATGGCAAGGAACAGATTGACAACTGCGGACATGGCACCGATGAGACCGATCTGTAATTCGGTCGCACCGATGCGCGTGGCATAGATGCTCAGGAAGTTGATGACGGAACCACTGAGCACACCGAACCAGGCGATGTCGTAGTAAAGGTGACGGAAGGTGGCGTGATATTCTTTTGGAACAGCCACCTGCTTGAAGAATCGGGAGATGCTTGAAAACATAGTGGGCGATTATATGCCTAAAATGTTGGTTATTGAGTTTTCTTATTCGCCCTTTATGATTTGTAAGGCGGACGGTTTATGTATCAGCCACAGAAGGACCTGTTCGAACCAATAACTGAACATGTCGGGATTTTGTTCCAGAAGGAATTGCAGTTCTTCGATGGCATATGCGTCCACGCGTTCGACCTCGGCAGGATCGAAGCGGACATGTTCGAGGTCAACGATGCCTTTGTAGATCGTGCTGATCTCGTTATCGTTCGGTCCGTAATTCAATTTGAATTTGATGAGTGGCTGGATCTCGACGCCTTCCACACCAAGTTCTTCCGAGAGACCACGCTGTGCCGCTTGAATATAACCTTCACCGGCTTGCACATGTTCAGAGACAGAACAGTCGAACGTCAATGGAGATTGCAATTTATTCCTGCTTCGTTGTTGCACAAGCAGTTTGCCGCCCGGCGTGAACAGAAGGACATGTGCGCCGCGATGCCACATTCCGCGTTGATGAACAACGGATCTCATTTCTTGACCAATAACTTGGTCATTCTCATTGATGATGTCAAATAGTTCGTCCGGCATATTTTTACAACCTCGCACAATCCCAATCTTCGTATGCACCAACAAGACAACGGAGCTTAGGCAGCCAATATTTTTTTGATGAGCCGGATGTAGCATTCCAAATCGCATCAAAGATCATGTAGCATATGCATAACCTGTAATCGTCTTGCAGGATGTTCCATTCATATTCAACACCCAACTTTTCAAGCCCCCGTTGATAGCGTTCCAAAAGTTTTTTCTCGTTTTGTTTACGCTGTTCGCGCGACCAAAATGTTGCGAACATATAAACGAGGTCGTATGTTGGGAAATTAACGCTGACATCCTGATAATCGATAAGATAGGAGTTCCCTGAACCAGATTGAGGAACGAGGAATTGTGAAAGGTAGCAGTCGCCCTGACTCATCGTCAATTTGCGCACCGGACTCAGCCTGGGCATGATCCTTGTTTCAAAGAGCCTTGGTAACGCCTTGAGCGCGGACTCGCCCAGTTTCAACCATTCATACGGGATTTCACTCGCGTAAAGATCAACAAATTTAGCCCATTCATCCGAGCGTCTTTCCACATGTTTCTTATGCGCTTCTTCATCGCGATACCACCAACGCATCTCTGTTGTACCAGGGATGGTTCCAAACTGGGGATGTTCCCAAAAACGTGCATGGAACTCTGTCATTACATCAACTGCAGCGTCCAGATAAACCTGTGACGGAACTCCATGTGAGGATACCAGCTGCTCACGATTGACAGGTGATATGTGCGTGCTTGAAAGATCCTCAAGCAATAAAAAGGATAATCCGCTATCCGGTTCATAGTCCATGCCAACGACATTGGGGACCATGGTCAGATTTATTTCTTTGGCAAAACGATAAAATTGGATTTCATTTTACCCGTGACTCCACTGCAAAAAGGGTAGTCAACCCTCCTCAGTTCGGCAAAAGTTTAATATAATCAAGGCATGTTCAGAAAAAACACCAAACACCAACAGCCCGCCTTGATTAGCGCCGCCAGCGAATTGCCAGGGAAGCAACGC